>NZ_SCND01000148.1:0-13682 GCF_005503585.1 Pseudomonas sp. 2VD | reverse complement strand
CGGCCAGTGCGGGCAGGTCGAGGACGGCCGCTGCATCGGCCGCGCCGGCGCCGGCCGCGAGGACATCCAGCGCGCCCTGCCGCGCCTGCTGCTGGCCGCGGCGGAATGCGCCGAGCCGGTCAGCGAAACCCGCCATGAGGCTCGCGAACTGCACATGGCCGCGCAGGTGGCGCGCAACCTGCCACGCATCGAGGACCTCGGCCCGGTGGCCGTGGACCCGGCGCGGATCCCCATGGCCGAGGCCGAGTTCATTCTCTCCGGCGGCAACGGCGTGCAGGACTGGGCGCTGTTCCACCAGGCCGCCGCCGCCCTCGGCGCCACCGAGGGCGCCTCGCGGGTGGCGGTGGACGACGGGCACATGCCGCGCAACCGTCAGGTCGGCGCCACCGGTACCTGGGTCACCGCACGGGTCTACCTGGCGGTGGGCATCTCCGGGGCGATCCAGCACCTGCAGGGCATCGGCGCCTGCGACAAGGTGGTGGCGGTGAACCGCGACGCCGGCTGCGACATGATCAAGCGCGCCGATCTCTCGGTGATCGGCGACTCGACGGAAATCCTCCGCGCGCTGATCCGCCTGGCCGAGGCACACCGCAACGGCGCCGCCCGCGATGCGGCCTGAACCCGCTTCCACGTACCTTTCATCGGTATCGAACCATGACTGAGCTGAACATCGTCGCGCTGGTCTCCATCGGCGCCCATCCCGCCTCCGGACGCCCGCGCCGTGCCGAACAGGACGCCCGCGCGGTGGAACTCGGCCTGCGCCTGAGCGGCCCACGCCTACAGGTGCTGCACGCCGGCGACCCGCACGCCGAGGCGCTGCGCGGCTATCTCGGCATGGGCCTGGAACGCTTGTCCGTGCTGGAACAGCCGGCCGGCGCCGACGCCCTGCCCGCACTGGCCGAGCACCTGCGCGACTCCCGCGCGCAACTGGTGCTCACCGGCAGCCAGGCGGAAACCGGGGAAGGCTCCGGGATGCTGCCCTTCCTCCTCGCCGAGCGCCTGGGCTGGCCACTGGTGGTCGGCCTGGCCGAGGTCGAGAAGGTCGAAGACGGCAGCGCCCAGGTCCTCCAGGCTCTGCCTCGCGGCCAGCGACGCCGGCTGCGGGTACGCCTGCCGTTCGTCGCCAGCGTCGACAACGCCGCACCGGCGGCCCGGCAGAGCGCCTTCGGCCCGGCTAGGCGTGGCGAGATCGAGGCCCATGAGGTGGAGGTGGTCGACGACCCACTGCTCGCCGAAGACAGCCTGCAACCGGCCCGGCCGCGACCGAAGCGGCTCAAGGTAATCAAGGCGAAGACCGGCGCCGAGCGGATGAAAGCCGCCACCGCCAAGGCCTCCGGCGGTACCGGGCAGGTACTCAAGGATCTTTCGGCGGAAGCCGGCGCCGAAGCCATCTTCAAGCTCCTGCGCGAGGAAGGCGTGATCCGCTGAAGCGGGTCAGAACGCACTGTGCGCCAGATCACAAGTTATGACGTGGTGACGATAAATTATTGTATTACGATAATTTATTCCCTAGTTTCGCCATCCAGACGCGAAACACACAGGGGAACCCGGCATGGCGCTGTCCACGCATCTCAGCAACCACAAGCTCTATCTGCTCGGCATGCTCTGCGCCATCCTGGCCTGGGGCATGGCCTGCATCGAACTCGGAGCGAACACCCACCTCTGGTTCTCCGGCCTCAGCGAGCAGGGCTACCTGCAGGCCTGGAGCGATGAAATGCCGCGCCTGGCCAGCGACGGCTTCGTCCTGTCCTGGAGCAGCCGGGCGCTGCTGATGCTGCTGGACTACCTGCCGACCCTGCTTTCCGCGTTCGGCCTGGTGCTCACCGGCCTGTTCTTCCGCCGCCTGGCCAAGGGCGAACGCTGGTCGCAGCGCAACGCCAGGACCCTGGTGCACATCGGCCTGCTGTCCTTCCTGGCACTCTTGCTCCAGCCATTTATCAATACGCTGCAAGGTCTTGTACTATCTCTCGACCTGCCCGACGGCGAGCGTGTCCTGAGCGTTTCGATAGGACTCACTTCCGAAGCGGCCTACGAGTTCCTCAAGGCGATCTTTCTCTGCTCGTTCGGCCTGATGATGAGCGAAGCCAGGAAACTGGACGAAGAAGTAAGAGCCTTCATATGACGACCCCATGATCATCATCCGACTAGACGTCATCCTGGCGAAGAACAAGGTCCGCTCCAAGGAGCTGGCGGAAGCCATCGGTATCACCGAACAGAACCTGTCCCTGCTAAAGAACGGCAAGGTCAAGGGCATCCGCCTCGACACCCTGGAGAAGATCTGCGCCTTCCTGGACTGCCAGCCGGGCGACATCCTGGAATACGTCGCGGACGACTGATCCCCGCTCCCCCCTTTCCCAACCAGAAACCATGAACAGACACCTGAACCTCTCGGGCGTTGCGCTCGCGCTCGCCCTGATCTCGGGCTGCGGCCCCTCCGTCCGCTACCAGTACGTGATGCCGCCAAGCGAGGCGGGACGCACCTGCGTCGCCCAGTGCCGCACGCAACAGAGCCAGTGCGAAAGCCTCGCGCGCCTGGAATGGCAGAACGAACACCGCCTGCGCGAAGCGGAACGGCGCAGCTACCACTATTGCAGCCAGGGCAAGAGCAAGAAGCAGGCGCGCAAGGAATGCCTGGCACCAGGCTATTCCTCCTCGTTCGGCTACAACGGCTTCGGCGGCTCCGGCAACTTCAACTGCGGTTCCGACTACGACCGCTGCTTCACCGACATCTGCGGCGGCACCATCCGCCGCATCGTCGAACGCCCCCAATGATCGGAGTATCCCCATGAGCCGACGCCTCTTCCCTTTCCTGCCGTTCCTGTTCCTGGTCGGCTGCGCCCAGGGCTATCCCTCCTTCTCCGGCAGCCTTCCGGACGTCCGCGTCAGCGGCGACGAACGCAGCTACGCCGAGCGCGCCGATGACTGCCTGAAGCGGCGCAACTGCCCGCCGGCCACCGATCGCGATCCCTTCGTCGCCGACCCCGGGCACTACTCGCTGGGCGGCAGCTTTCACTGGTGAAGCCGGGTGCCGAAGCCTGGCAACCGACCACGGACCTGGCTTCGGCAGGCGCTTTTCTTTATCCTGCGCGCCCTTTGAACGACTGGGACGAGATCATGCTGGAGAACACCCTGGAACGCCTGGAAACCCTGGTAGCCGAGCTACTGCAACAGAACCAGGCCCTGCGCGACAGCCACGACCAGCTTCAGCAGCAGCTGCGCCAGGCCACCGAGGAAAACGAAACCCTGCAACTCTCCATGCTCGAGCAGGAAGAAAAGCAGAGCGGCACCCAGGCCCGCCTGGAAGCCCTGGTCGAGCGCCTCAGCGCGCAGCAACCGGTTAGCGCATGAGCCGCGACGGCGTCCAGGTCCTGTCGATCCTCGGCCGGGACTATTCGATCCGCGTGCCGGCCGGCGAGGAGCGGGCCCTCGCGGACGCCGCCGCGTTGCTGCAGGCGGAAGTGGACGCCAACAAGCGCAAGTTTCCCTACGTCACCAGCAACGAGCTGGTGGTGCTCTCCGCGCTCAACCTCTGCGCCCGCCAGCTCGGCGCGAACGACGGCGAGTCACCGCGCCTGCGGGCGGTGGAGCAGCGCCTGGAGGCGCTGGTCGAGCGGATCGCCGGGGCATCGAGCTAGTCGCGCGCCTGCGGACTCGCCCAATACAGCTGCCGATGCCCGCGCGCCTGGTAGTCCTTGACCAGCGCGCAGGCCTCGTCGCGCGTCAGGTCGCGGCGCATGACGAAGGCATTGCCGTTGTCGTCCTGGCGCCACAGGCACCAGCGCGTTTCCTCCGCCGGCTTCGCCGCCACCGCGTCAGGCCTTCAGGGTCGAAGTCTTGCGCAGGCGCAGCGCGAGCATGACCAGCAGCACGCCGAAGAACACCGCGTAGGCGCCGATCACCCAGACCACCGCCAGCGCCCCGGCGCCGGGGTTGGCGATCATCAGCACGCCGAACAGCACCGAGATGGCGCCAGAGAGGATCATCCACCACTCGTTCTGGATCGACTTGCGCAGGCGGATCGCCGCGACGATCTGGAAGATGCCCATCGCCAGCGCCCAGCCGGCGATGATCAGGAGAAGGCCGATGGCGGTCAGTTGCGGCCAGAAGAACGCAACCAGGCCGGCCGCCACGCCGATCACCCCGACCAGCGCCAGCGGCCAGTTGAACTGCCCATCGCTGCGCATGTTGAACGCGGCGATCAGGGCGAACGCCCCGTCCACCAGCGCGTAGGCGCCCCAGAACAGCACCAGCACGGTCAGCGCCAGGGCCGGCGAGAGCAGGGTCAGGACGCCGAACACCAGCGCCGCCACGCCGCGCAGGGCCACCAGTTTCCAGTGCTTGCCCAGTTCGGCCCACAGGGGATTGTTTTCCACGCTTGCCTCCAGAGGGCGCCCTTGAGCGGCCCGTTCAGGTTGAGTCCTCCCACCTTAGTCCTTTTGCCGGGAGGCTGTCAGGGGGCGGAGGCGGGAGGCAAGGCGTGCGCGCGGGCTCAGGGCCGGGACTTCTCCGGCGGCCGCTGGCGGCGCCAGCAGGCGAACAGGTTCCAGGCCAGCAGCAGGCTGACGAAAGCGGAACTGACGTAGAACAGCAGGTTGTCCATGACCTTTCCTCCGCAGCGGCGCCCCGCCAGGGGGCGCCTCGTCCGGCTTAGCTGCCGGCCACCTTGCGCACGTGGGCGGGCTCCTCGCCAAGGTTGTTCAGCATGCGCTCGCTGTACCAGTCGAGGAAATTGATCACGCCGAACTCGTAGGTCTTCGAGTATGGACCAGGCTGGTAGGCGTCGGAGTTGATCCCGCGCTGGTTCTCCTCGGCCAGCCGACGATCCTGGTCGTTGGTCGCGTCCCATACCTCGCGCAGGCGCGCCACGTCGTAGTCGACGCCTTCCACCGCGTCCTTGTGCACCAGCCATTTGGTGGTGACCAGGGTTTCCTGGGCGCTGATCGGCCACACGGTGAAGACGATCAGGTGGTCGCCCATGCAGTGGTTCCAGGAGTGCGGCAGGTGCAGGATGCGCATCGAGCCGAGGTCGGGGTTCTTGATCCGGCCCATGAGCTTCTTGCTGCCCTGCTTGCCGTCCATGGTCATCGACACGGTGCCGTCCAGCAGCGGCATGCGCACGATGCGATTGCGCAGGCCGAAGCTGGCGTGGGCGTACGGGATCTTCTCGGCCTCCCAGGCGCTGGTGCAGGCCGCCACCTGGTCCTTGAACGCCTGGCTGGCGCGCGGGTCGGTGACGTCGTCCCACTCCAGCAGGGTCTTCAGCAGTTCCGGGTGGGAGCCGTTGCAGTGGTAGCACTCGCGGTTGTTCTCGATCACCAGCTTCCAGTTGGCGGCTTCGCGGATGGTGGTCTGCACCGCCACCTTGGCGTTCTCCATGTCGTACGGCTCCATGTAGTGCTCGAGCGTCGCCAGGAAGTCGTCGATGGCCGGCGGGTTCTCCGCCAGGCTGATGAAGATGTAGCCGCCGGCGGTCTTCACCTGGATCGGCTTCAGGCCGTACTCCTTCATGTCGAAGTCGGCGCCCATCTCGGTGCCGGCGAACAGTAGGCGGCCATCCAGCTCGTAGGTCCACTGGTGGTAGGGGCAGACCAGCTTGGCCACCTTGCCCTTCTCGCTCACGCACAGGCGCGAGCCGCGGTGCCGGCAGACATTGTGGAAGGCATGCACCTGGCCTTCGGCGCCACGGATCACCAGGACCGGGTTCTTGCCGATCTGCAGGGTGAGGAAATTGCCCTTGGCGGGAATCTCGCAGGTCATGCCGGCGATCAGCCATTCCTTGTGGAAGATCTCCTGCATGTCGATCTCGAACAGGCGCTGGTCGCAGTAGAAGGGCTGCGGCAGCGAGAAGCTGTGGTCGCGGCTGCGCAGCATGTCGGCGGTGGCCTTGCGGGCCGGTTCCAGGGGATCGCCGAGACTCAGGGTGGAAGTGACGTCCATCGGTAACTCCTCATGCCGCCCCCGCGCGGGTGGCGGCGGAAAAAGTGGCTGATACGGTTGCTACGCAAGGTGGCGTTCACAGCCTTCCTCATCCCGGCGCGGCGTCCGGAATCCCGCCCTGCCGATGGACGGGCCCCGCCGTGGCGGGAATGAAGGTCAGTCGCTCTACACGTCCGGGCTCTACCCTCCCGGGGTTCATGCAAACCCTCGTCTCGGCTGGTCTGGAGTGTGGGCCCGCGCCCGCCGCCGACCTTATCCATGGGCGACATGACCGCATCCGTTTCCGACGCTCCGGGCCGCGCCCCAGCAGGCAGGTCGCGATAAGCATGTAAATGTCGCTGGCAGGTAAATGAGCGGCCACGGCGATGCGCACAATCCGCCCCATCAGGCCATCGTTCGGCCCCGTGCGCGCGGAGAGATCATCATGTCGAGCAACTTCCTCAATCCGGTCACCACCCAGACCTGGGCCAACGGCCGGCACCTCGTGCGCTGCGTCAAGGTCATCCAGGAAACCTGGGACGTGCGCACCTTCTGCTTCATGGCCGACCAGCCGATCCTGTTCTTCTTCAAGCCGGGCCAGTTCGTCACCCTGGAGCTGGAGATCGACGGCGAGCCGGTGATGCGCTCCTACACCATCTCCAGCTCGCCCTCGGTGCCCTACAGTTTCTCCATCACCATCAAGCGGGTGCCGGGCGGGCGGGTTTCCAACTGGCTGCACGACAACCTCAAGGAAGGCCAGGAGCTACCGGTGCACGGTCCGGTCGGCCTGTTCAACGCTATCGACTTCCCGGCCGACAAGGTGCTGTTCCTCTCCGGCGGGGTCGGCATCACCCCGGTAATGTCCATGGCGCGCTGGTTCTTCGACACCAACGCCAACGTCGACATGGTCTTCGTCCACAGCGCCCGTTCGCCGAAGGACATCATCTACCACCGCGAGCTGGAGCACATGGCCTCGCGGATCGACAACTTCAGCCTGCACATCATCTGCGAGCGCCACGGCCTCGGCGAAGCCTGGGCCGGCTACCGTGGCTACCTGAACCTGCGCATGCTGGAACTGATCGCCCCGGACTTCCTCGAGCGGGAAATCTTCTGCTGCGGGCCGACGCCCTATATGAGCGCGGTGAAGCACCTGCTGCAGGGCCACGGCTACGACATGAGCCGCTACCACGAGGAAGCCTTCGGGCCGACTCCGCCGGAGGTCCGCGCCGACGTCAGGGAACTGGCCGCGGAAGCCGCCGAGGCGCCGGAGGTACCGGTCGCCGACCAGCACCAGGTGGAATTCACCGCCACCGGCAAGAGCATCCGCGTCAGCCCCGGGGAAACCGTGCACGCCGCCGCCGCCAAGCTCGGCCTGCACATTCCGAAGGCCTGCGGGATGGGCATCTGCGGCACCTGCAAGGTAATGAAGACCGCCGGCGAGGTGGAGATGGAGCACAACGGCGGGATCACCGACGAGGATGTCGCCGAAGGCTACATCCTCTCCTGCTGCAGCGTGCCCAAGGGCGACGTGGTCATCGACTACTGAGGACGCGAGGGAAACGCCAGGCGCTCCCAGTAGCGCCGCCGCGGCAGCTCCTCGGCCGGCAGCCAGCGTCCGACGCAGGCCTGTAGCGACTCGGCGGGAGCCTTCAGCAGCGAGTCCAGGGCCAGCACGTAGCGCCCCGTCCCCGCGCAGCGGAAGCACAGGTCGTCGTCGAAGCTGTCGAAGCACAGGTACTCGCCGAGGTCGTCGCGGTAGCGACGCAACGTCCGCTCTTGCACGTCGAGCAGCAGCAGGCGCCACTGGTCCCGCTCCAGCTCGCTTTCCTCGTAGCGCTGGACGTGCCGGGTCAGCGCCAGGTAGCGACCGTCCGCCGACCAGATCATTGGCGCCGCCAGGTTGCCCAAGCCGATGCCCGACGCGGTCAGCAGGTAGCCATCGCGGCTGAACCCGGCGCGCACGTCCTCGTCTCGGTGCATGCCCTCGTAGTGGAAACCGAAGCCCCAGGCGGCGTCCTTCGCGCCCACCGACGGCAAGACGAAGTTGCCGTCGCTCCAGGGCCGCGGCGGTGCGTCCAGCCAGCGCGACGCGGGGCACAGCCGCCAGGCCGTGCCATCGAACGCCACCCGCGCCTGCTCGTAGTAATGCCGCCAGTCGTCGTGGAAGCGGCCGAATGCGTGCCAGGCGCCGGGCTCGGGCAAGCCTTCGTCGAAGCGGCGCAACAGGCCGGGGTCGCCTTCGCCCGGCCCGCCCGGCGGCTGGTAGGCGTTGCGGCCGAGCAGGTGGAGCAGATGCACCTGGCCATCGATGAAACCTTGCAGGTGTAGATCGGCCAGCGGCTCGGCGAGCCACTCCAGACGCCGCTCCCGGCTATCGAGTATGGCCAGGCGCTGCGGCAGGGTCGGCGCCTCGGCGAAGGCCACCAGGGCCAGGTAGCGACCGCAATCGGACACGCGGTGGTCGAGCGTCCACTCGCCATCCAGGCGCCAGTCGCCCAGGCGCAAGGCATAGGCGCCGCGCTCCGCCTCCTGATCGTCGCGCAACCACTCCCAGACGGCCCGGCTGCCATCGGCCAGCGGTGCGCTCTGCAACAGGCATCCCGGCCTGCCGGCCGCGCCATCCAGGGGCAGCAACAGGTCCAGGCGCGGCATGTCGGCCTCGCGCCAGCGCGGCCGGTCGTCCGCATCGCGAGCGTGCAGAAGGTAGAGGCTGGAATGGCTGTACGAACCCAGCGTGCCGTAGCGTTCGTAGGTCAGGCAGGGTTGCGCCAGGTCCAGGCCGAAACGCAGCCAGCCATCCTCCAGCCCGAGCAGTTCGGGCCCGCCGGCATGGGGCTCGGCGGGCAACGCCGACCACGGCGCGCCCAGCGCACGCAGGCCGCCACCCTCTCGCCAAAGCCAGTAGGTATCCTGCCCCAGGGGCTCGCCTGCTGCCTGCAGCGCCAGCGCCCGGCCGTCATCGTTCCAAGCCAATGGCGGCGCTTCCCGCGACAGGTAGAGGCCGCTGGCCTCGCCGTTTATCCACAGCTCGCCGCGGTTGGCGCGCAGCGGCGCGAAAGGATCGTCCAGGGCCAGCAGGCTGGCCGGCAGCCAGGGGCGGATTTCCAGCGCGGGCCCGCCAAGCGGGGACGGTAGCGGTTGCGCGCGCAGATCCCCGCTCCAGCGCTGCCATTCGCTTTCGGGCAGCCAGAGGTCACCGATGGCAACGAAGGCCTCGGCCTCGCTGCCGGCCTTGAGCGCCTGCAGCTCGAGGCGCTGCGGTGCGTTGGACGTCAGCGGGCTGTGCCGGCCGATCACCTCGCGCTCGGTGACGCTGTCCAGCTCCCAGAAGTTGTCCACGGCACAGCGGTAAAGCAACCGCTCCTGCCGGTCGAAGATCGCCAGGCCCCACGCGCCTCGGCTCGGTATCGGCGAAACGAAGTGGCGGCCATCGCTGGAAAAGCGTGCCGAAGGATTGCAGTCGGGGATGAAGCAACCGTCGGGCATCAGGTAGTGGCATACCAGCGGGCCGCCCATGGCGATCTCGCCGCCGTCGAACAGGCGGATCGCCTCACCCTCGGGGGTTCGCTCGGGCGCTTCGCCGCCCCAGGCGCTACCTCCCGCCGGCAGCGGTACGTCCAGCGCCTGCGGAGCCTGGCGCTCCAGGCGCAGGCCACGCTCGAAACGGATCTGCAGCAGCACGCCGCCGATCACCGCCAGCAAGCCACCGCCCAGTCCCAGCCAGAAGCCCGGCAGTGCCTGGCCCAGGGCGATGCCGCCACCCAGAACCCAGAAGAACAGCGCCTGTTGCAGGCGATACGGCACCTTGCCGCGCCAACGATCCATGGCCCACTCGGCGCCCAGCAGCAGCGCCCAACCCAGCGCTACCAGCGGCAACGGCAGGAGGACGCCAAGGGCCACCAGCACGGCGATCCAGGCGATCTCGCCGAGGCCTTCGAGCAACAAGCGGCCGAGCGGCTTGTCTGACATCCGATCATCCATGATCCATCCCACTTTCCTGGCAAAAGCCAAGGGTAATCAAGGCTCCGGCCAACCACCAGAGCCATCGCGCAGCTCTGTCCTTCTCATACTTGAAAACACCAGGGCGCCAAGGTTGTCCACATTCGGACTGGAATTCCATACAGGTGTCTTCTCGCCACCTTGGCGTTCTCGACGATCGATTGTAAGCATTTGAAATTAAAGGTAAAAACGACAACTTCAAGTTGGTTTCAGGCTCCAGGAACAAAGCCCTTGCCGATCTCTGGAGAGGCCTTTCGAGGGTAGGTTGATCACAGACTTATCCACAGACCGTGTGGTCCATGAGACCCCCTGATACCCCGCGGGTCAACGATCGCTATACCGACGATGTCCACTCGCCCTGGCGCATGGGCTCCGCCAGCACATCCGCCTACCCTCCGGGTGAATCGCGCTTCTCCTCCGCTCGCGCTAGGCGCAGTCTCCTGCTCATTTAACGATCAATCCGCCAGAGACCCCGCCGTCCGGCCGCCCCAAGCGTGAGCGAACAATTTTTCCACAGGGCTTTACACTCCCCTTGGGGAAAACCAGAAAAATATTCACAGGATGAAGAAAAAACCTGGCCTATTCTGGCTCTTCATCCCTTCCCGCCCGGCCTGACCATTTATTGACCAACTCCATGCAGGCCTTACCTTATAAGGCTTACAGAACTATCCATACAGGTTGTCCACAAGGCTTTCCAGGCCTTTTGTGAGCAACCCTGCGTTTGTGCACATGCCCCCTAAAGCAAGCCGGCAGCCTGTTGACAGAAAATCCGCTCAATTCTTGACCAATAGCCTGGAAGGCGCGGGCCCTCTGGCTCCCAGCATTCTATAAACAGGCTCTGCACACTGACCTCAACAGGAATTGGGGGAAATTCCCGGCGGCGGCCGCAACCGCTGTTCCACCGCCATCGGAGCGGGAGAATTTTGTCTTTTTCCTCAAGCCGTTACGTCCGCGCAGGGGGTTTGCGGCATTTGCCCCCACTTCGCTCCTTGCTTTTCTATCCACAGGCCTGTCTGGGTCCCGCAGGGACAATGCCCGTCACCGTTTCGTCAGCGCTTTTCACCTGAACCTTCATCGTCCTTTCACAAACGCCTGTTTTCGCTCAAAAACCGACCAACCTCCGAAGAGCCCGGCAGGGCGCCGCGCGGAAGCGACTGCGAACACGTTATTCACATTCGACTCCACAGTGTTTGTGGATTGGCCAGGTTCTCCTGCCATGGGAGTGGAACCGCGTGGATAAAGGCTTTCAACACCCCCGGCGGAGATAGGGAGGGTGTTGCCGGGGGCACTTTTGCATAGCTCCCGAACAGTTAGCCCACAGAGTTATCCACAGGAGATGAGGAAAGAGCGGCCGCCCCGGTTCATGGAGGCGGCCGAGAGTGGACTCAGGCGCCCATCACCAGGCGGATGTCCCGCGCCAGTTCGCGGACCCGCTCGATATCGGTATCCCAGGAACACATGAAACGCGCGCCACCTTCACCGATGAAGGTGTAGAAGCGCCAGCCGCGCGCGCGCAAGGCTTCGATCGCCGGCTCGGAAAGCTGCAGGAACACGCCGTTGGCTTCTACCGGGAACATCAGGCTGACGCCGGGAACGTCGGCCACCAGTTCGGCCAGCAGGCGCGCGCAGCGGTTGGCGTGATCGGCGTAGCGCAGCCAGGCATCGTCCTGCAGTACGCCGACCCAGGGCGCGGCGAGGAAGCGCATCTTCGAGGCCAGTTGGCCGGCCTGCTTGCAGCGGTAGTCGAAGTCCTCGGCCAGGTCGCGGTTGAAGAACAGGATCGCCTCGCCCACCGCCATGCCGTTCTTGGTGCCGCCGAAGCAGAGCACGTCGACCCCGGCCTTCCAGCTCAGCTCCGCCGGCGAGCAGCCGAGGAAGGCGCAGGCGTTGGAGAAGCGCGCGCCGTCCATGTGCAGGTGCAGGCCGAGTTCCTTGCAGGTGGCGCTGATCGCCTTCAACTCGTCCGGGCGGTACACCGTACCGACCTCGGTGGCCTGGGTGAGAGTCACCACGCGCGGCTTCGGATAGTGGATATCCTGGCGCTTGAGAGCGATGTCGCGGATCGACGCCGGGGTCAGCTTGCCGACCTCGGTCTGCGCCAGCAGCAGCTTGGAGCCGTTGGAGAAGAACTCCGGCGCGCCGCACTCGTCGGTCTCGACGTGGGCGGTCTCCGAGCAGATCACGCTGTGGTAGCTCTGGCACAGCGCGGCCAGGGCCAGGGAGTTGGCGGCGGTGCCGTTGAAGGCGAAGAACACTTCGCAATCGGTCTCGAACAACTGGCGGAAGTAGTCCGAAGCGCGCGCGGTCCACTGGTCGTCGCCATAGGCGCGCTCGTGGCCGCGGTTGGCTTCGGCCATCGCCGCCCAGGCTTCGGGGCAGATACCGGAATAGTTGTCGCTGGCGAACTGTTGGGTGTTATCGGTCATGTGGGCCTCGGATGGAACGGTTGCCGAGCCCTTGTGGGGCTCCGTGCGGTCGCGCCGGTACGGGTAGGTGCCGGCACAGTCTGTCAGGGTAGCTTGGTCAGCTTCATCTGCTCGACGAACGGCACCAGCACCTGGCGCATCGCCGTGGCGCTGCCGCCATTGGGCATGTCGCGGGTGCTGAGGGTCAGTACGTAGCGGTTCTTGATCACTCCGCTGAGGGTCGAGACGCCCTCCTCGCCCTTGGCCGGGACCATCACCCCCAACGGGTCGCCCATTCGCGTGGTATCGATCAGCGGCAGGTAGTCCTCGCCGCCGAAGCGCTCGGCGGTGCCGTTCTTCAGGGCGGTCTCGCGGGTCTTGTGGAGCAGGGTCAGGTTGGTCTGGGTCATCTCGCGCAGCTTGTCCTGCGCCGCCCGATAGGCCACCGCGTCGCCCTCGGTCGGCGGCGCCGGCAGGCCGGTGTCGGTGAGGACGATCTCCAGGCGCTTGCTGCCGTCGGCGGCGCCGAAGACCACGGTGGCATCGTTGTAGCCGCACTGGCGGGAGAGGAAGTCGTAGCCGAACAGTGGCTTGCCGGCCGGCGGCAAGGCCACTTCGAGTTCATGGCCGGTGCAGGAATCGGCCGGCAGCGCAGGCGCGGCGGCCTGCTTTTCATCGCCGCCCCCGCACCCTTGCAGGGATGCGCCGAGCAGCACGGCGGAAAGGAAGATCAGCGGGCGTTTCATGGTGTTCTCGCAGGACGAAGAGCACGCAGTTTAGCGCCAGCCCGGGGCGTTCCGCATCGGTTGCCGAATCCCACCGCCATGTCGCAAACGCACCTCCCCGTGGCGTGCATAGGCATCTGGGCCGGCAGGGCCGGTCATACCATCGCTGGCAAAGGGACCGCGTGTCCCGTTGCAGCCATTCCGGCGCGGTTCCGGCGCCGCAGGGAGACCCAGCGATGTTCAGCAAGCATGACCAGATCCGCGGCTACGACGACGAACTGCTCGCCGCGATGGACGCCGAAGAGGCCCGCCAGGAAGACCATCTCGAACTGATCGCCTCGGAGAACTACACCAGCAAGCGGGTCATGCAGGCGCAGGGCAGCGGCCTGACCAACAAATATGCCGAGGGCTATCCGGGCAAGCGCTACTACGGCGGCTGCGAACACGTCGACAAGGTCGAGCAGTTGGCCATCGACCGCGCCAGGCAGCTGTTCGGCGCCGACTACGCCAACGTCCAGCCGCATTCCGGTTCCTCGGCCAACGCCGCGGTGTACCTGGCGCTGCTCAACGCCGGCGACACCATCCTCGGCATGAGCCTGGCCCATGGCGGCCATCTCACCCATGGCGCCAAGGTGTC
>NZ_SCND01000147.1:0-13694 GCF_005503585.1 Pseudomonas sp. 2VD | reverse complement strand
GCCGGCGGAGATTCGCCCGGCCTGCCTGGACGCGCTGCGCGCCGACCGCTGCCTGCGGCTGCACCTGGACGGCGAACTTGACGGCGCCGAAGCGCGCTGGTCGGCGGGCTTCCGCCTGAGCGTGGCGCCGGTTGCCGCAGCGCCGCCGCTGACCGCGCAGCGGCATGCCTGGCGCTTCGAACTGCCGTTGCCGCCCAGTGCCGCCGCCGAGGGCGCGCTGTTCCTGCGCTGGCGCTTTCCCGGTGTGCCCGCACGGTCACGCTTCCTGGCGCTGCGCCAGGCGTTGCGTCCGCTGTGCGGCCAGGCGCGCCTGGGGGGAGTGGAGATGGGCCTGGAGGCGCTCGGCGAAGACTGGTCGCTGAGCCTGCTCGGTCCGCGCGATCGCCTCGAGGCCGCCGTGCGCCCGGCCCTGGCCCGGCTCCTCGCGGCGCCGCCCGACTGGCGCGCGAGCGGCGAGCGTCTGTCCTCTGCCGAGCGGCGCCGCAGCGCCACTGGCCTGCCGATCCGGCAGTTGCTGGACGCCTTGCCCGGCCTACTCGGCGAGCCGCTGGCGGAGGTCGACGACTGGCGGCGGACGCGCTGGGACGCCTTGGTCATGCAGGCCGCGATGCCTGATCCACGATGGATGCCCGGCCAGGCTGCCGGCGAGCGCCTGGCGCCTCTGCCGCCGAGGCCCGGACGGCATCGCCGCGAGCTGGCCGTGGACGGCGAGTCGGCGTTGCTGCTGTTCTGTCCGCTGCCCTCGCCGGAGGTGCCGATGGAGGCGGCCTGGCGCTTGCTGGCGCGCCTGCACGAACCGGCCTTCCAGCGGCGCCTGCGCGACGAGCTGCAACTGGGCTACGCGTTGTTCTGCGGCTTCCGCGAGGTCGGCGCCCGGCGCGGCCTGCTGTTCGCCGCGCAATCTCCGCGTGCCTGCCCGGAACGCCTGCTGGAGCATATGGAGACCTTCCTCCAGCGCTCCGCCGAGGCGCTCGCGCAACTGCCGGCGCAACGCCTGGCCGGCCTGCGCGAAACCCTCGCCGACGACCTGCGCCGAGCGCCGGGCAGCTTCGCCGAGCGAGCACGGCGCGCCTGGGCGGAGCACCTTGGCGGTGGCGCCGGTCGCTCCCGGCTGCTCGCCGAGGCCGCTCTCGGCCTGAGCGGCGACGACCTGCTCGCGGCCCACGCCCGGTTGCTGGAGGCGCGCGGCGGCTGGTGGGTGCTTTCCAGCCGGCGCTGAAGCGAGCCACGCGGTAACTCGACGACAGCCTTGCCGGCGTCACTGCGACGTTAGGTCGAAAGCCGCGCTGCTTCGGTGGCGCTCCCGCCGCGACCAAGGTTGCGCTACCGCCGGAGGAGCGCTGCCCGCGCCTTGCGCAGCGGCACCCACGCCCACCATGAAGAAGCGTCGAAGCAGGCCCAAGGAAGCGTATGGCCGGGCTTTCCCGGTTTCGATAATCGGCTCCGCCACGACCGGCCCGGTCGTTTCACCTCGCGGAGTGCGCCATGAACAAGAACAACACCGCCGTTCGCCGAATCCTGCCGCTGACCCTGGCCTCGCTGGGTGCCCTGGGCGGCCTGCAACCGGCCGCCGCCGATATCCTGCTGTACGACAAGGACGAGACCACCTTTTCCACCGACGGCTACTTCAATGCCTTCTACGTCAACAGCGACGTCGACCGCCAGGGCGAGACCTACGATCGCCGCCAGTCGCGGGTGAAGATGGGATTCCTGCCGAACTACATCGGCTTCAACTTCGGCAGGAAGGTCGACGAGCTGAGCCTCGGTGGTCGCGCTTCCTTCTGGGTGACCATCAACGACAGCGAGACCGACGGCACCGATACCGCCATCGACGTCCGTCAGTTCTACGGCACGGTCGCCGGCGACTGGGGCGAGGTGCTGATCGGCAAGGACTTCGGCCTGTTCTCGCGCTCGAACATCTTCCTCGACGAACTGCTGGCCGGTTTCGGCAACCCCAGCGACACCCTCGGCCTGGTGGACGGCAAGGGCGTCTCCTTCGGCAACATCGGCACCGGCTATCCGTATCCGTTCCCCACCTCGCAGATCACCTACCGCAACAACGACCTGCTGCCCGGCCTGCGCATCGCCGTGGGCATCCTCGACCCGATCGACTCCAACCAGATCGACAAAGATGCCAGCGACGGCCTCGACGACAAGGCCTACCAGGACAACCCGCGCTACGAGAGCGAGGTCAGCTACCAGTTCGACCTGGCCGGGGCGCAGGTCTACAGCTGGATCAACGGCGGCTACCAGACTTCGAAGAACACCAGCGACAGCGTCGACAGCGTGACTTCCAAGGGGGTCGGCTATGGCTTGCAGGTGAAGATGGGCAGCTTCTCCGTGACCGGTTCGGGATTCACCGCCAAGGGCATCAATCCCTTCTTCACCAACAACGCCGGCGAAGCCGCGCTGCGCGAGGTGGACAGCCGCGGCGCATTGCTGCAGGGCTCGTATTCATGGGGCAAGAACCGCCTGGCGCTGTCCTACGGCAAGACCGTCGACGACGGCAACGGCCTGGGTTCCGCGGCCGACTACGAGAGTCGCGGCATCGCCTATTTCCGCACGATCAACGACAACCTCAAGCTGGTCGCCGAGCTGAACCGCTACCGGATCGACGGGCGCGACGGTGCCGCGCTCGACGAGGACACCGACACCGTGGCCCTCGGCGCCGTACTGAACTGGTGATACCGCTACTTTCGAAGGACCCCGCCGCGACCCAAGTAGGATAGGGGCCGCGGCGGCGCCCTTCGTAGAATGCTGGCGAGGCGGAACGACGGGGGAGCGGGCATGTACGAAGGGCAGGGGGAAGGGGTCTGCAGGGGCATGTCCAGCGCGCGCGACGTCGAAGTGGTGGCCCAGGACCTGGCGCGCCAGCTTATCCATCCGCACCTGGGCTTCGTGCTGTTCTTCTGTTCCGCGGAATACGACCTGCCGGCCCTCGGCGAGATGCTCGAACGCTACTTCGGCGGCATCGACCTGGTCGGCTGCACCACCGCCGGCGAGATCACTCCGGCGGGCTACGGGCGCGGCTGCGTCAGCGCGGTGGGCTTCGACGTGCGCAGCTTCGCCATCAGCAGCGCGCTGATCGACGAAATGGAGCGCTTCAGCCTGCTGGACGCGCAGCAGATGGTCGAGACCCTGGTGGCCGGCTGTCGCCGCGGCGGCCTGGCGCCGATCAAGGACCACAGTTTCGCCCTGACCTTGCTCGACGGCCTGTCCAGCCGCGAAGAGGTGGTGCTCGCCGCGCTTGGCGCGGCGCTCGGCGCGATCCCGCATTTCGGTGGCTCGGCCGGCGACGACCGGCACCTGACCCACACCCATGTCTACCACCAGGGCCAGTTCCATACCGGGGCGGCAGTGGTGGTGCTGGTCAACACCTGGCTGGACTTCGAGGTCTTCACCACCCATCACGTGGTGCCGCGCGCCGAAAAGTTGGTGGTGACCCGCGCCGACAGCGGCAGCCGGCGGGTCCACGAACTCAACGCCGAGCCGGCGGCGCTGGAATACGCCCGGCTGGTCGGGGTGGCACCGCAGGCGCTGGATTTCGCCCTGTTCTCCGCGCATCCGCTGGCGGTGCGGGTCGACGAACGCTATTACGTGCGCTCGATCCAGCAGGCCAACGAGGACCTGAGCCTGACGTTCTACTGTGCGGTGGAGAACGGCATCGTTCTCACCGCGATGAGCACCGGCCCGCTGTTGCCCAACCTGGAGGCGCAGTTCCGCCGCCTCCACGAGCGCCTCGGACCGCCGTTGCTGACCATCGGTTGCGACTGCTTCCTGCGGCGCCTGGAGCTGGAGGTCGGCGGTGACACGCAAGCTACCGCCGCGTTTCTCCGCAGCCAGCAGGTGATCGGCTTCAACACCTACGGAGAGCAATTCAATGGCATGCATATCAACCAGACCTTCACCGGGGTCGCCATTGGCCGACCCCGTGGAGGTGTCCGTCGCTGAGCTGCAGGCGCGGGTCGTCGCCCTCGAAGAAGAGCGGCACAAGTTGCAGCGGATCAACCAGGCGCTGATCGGACGCATCGAGTCGAGCGCCGCGCAGAGCGACGAGGCCTACGGCGCCTTCCAGTATTCCGTGGTGCTGGCCGAGCAGGTCCGCGAGCGCACCGACGCGCTGAGCCAGACGATGCTCGAACTGAAGGCCAGCAACCAGTTGCTCAGCGACGCTCGCCTGCGTGCCGAGACCGCCCACCAGCATCTGCTCGACGCCATCGAAAGCATCTCCGACGCCTTCGTCCTGTTCGATCCGCAGCAGCGCATCGTGTTGTTCAACGAGCGCTTCCGCGCGCTGTGGATCGACAGCCGGGCGCGGATCGGTCCTGGCATGCGCCGCGCCGAACTGCACCGGCTGGCGCGCAGCGGCGGGCTGATCGTCGAGGAACAGCGCGGCGGCGACCAGCAGACCCTGTATCGCCTGCGCGACGAGCGCTGGCTGCGGATGAGCGAACGGCCGACCCGCGACGGCGGGCTGGCGGTACTCTACAGCGACGTCACCGAGATCAAGCTCAGCGAGACCGCGCGCCGCGAGCAGGCGCTGGCGCAGAAGTCGCACCTGTTGCAGCGGGCGGTGGACAACCTCTCCCAGGGCGTGGCGATGGTCGGCGCCGACGGCGTGCTGGAGTTGTGGAACCGGCGCTTCCTGGAACTCTGCGGGCTGGCGCCGATCGCCGGGCACCGGGCCTTCGCCGAAGTCATGGCGGAGAGCGAATTGCCGTTGCTCACGCCGTGCAGCCAGGACTCCCAGGGGAGTCCGCTGAGCGCCCGCGAGCAGCGCCTGTTCGATGGCCGGGTGCTGGAGATCCGTACCCATGCGCTGCCCACCGGCGGCTTCGTCAACACCTTCACCGACATCACCGAACGCTATCGCCACGCCGAGGCGTTGCGCGCCAGCGAGCGCTGGATCCGCCTGATCACCGACCAGGTGCCGGCGCTGATCGCCTATCTCAGCGACGAACTGGTCTACGAATTCACCAACAAGGTCTACGAGGAGTGGTACCGCTGGCCCAGCGGCTCGATGCTCGGCCGCTGCCTGCGCGACGTGCATGGCGCCGAGCACTGCCGGCGCCTGGAACCGTACTTCGAGCGGGCCCTGGCCGGCGAAAGCGTGACCTTCGAGATCGCCGAGACCGCGTTGTCCGGCGAGGAGCGCTATATGCAGCGCTCCTACGTGCCGAACCGCCAGGCCGACGGCCGGGTCGCCGGGCTGTTCGTGCTGATTCGGGATATCACCGAGCGCCGGCGGACCGCCGAGGCGCTGCACCAGGCCTACCAGAACCTCGAACAGCGGGTGCGCGAGCGGACCGCCGAGCTGACCACCCTCAACGACCAGTTCAAGCGCGAGATCCACGAGCGCAGCCAGGTCGAGGCGCGCCTGCGCGAGGCCAAGCGCGAGGCGGAACAGGCCAACCTGTCGAAGACCAAGTTCCTCGCGGCGGTCAGCCACGACCTGCTGCAACCGCTGAACGCCGCGCGGCTGTTCACCAGCGCCTTGCAGGAGCGCGGCAGCGCGACGCGGGACAACGAGGCGCTGGTGAACAACATCAGCCATTCGCTGGAGGACGTGGAGAACCTGCTCGGCACCCTGGTGGACATTTCCAAGCTGGACGCCGGCGTGATCACCCCGGACATCGCCCCGTTCGAGCTTGGCGAACTGCTCGGCAACCTGGCCGCGGAGTACCGCCAGGTAGCCGCCAGCGAAGGGCTACGCCTGGACTTCGTGGCCTGCGGGGCGCTGGTCCGCAGCGACCAGCAACTGCTCGCGCGAATCCTCCGCAACCTGCTTTCCAACGCCATCCGCTATACCCCGCGGGGGCGCGTGCTGCTGGGCTGCCGCCGGCATCGGCAGAGCCTGTCGATCGAGGTCTGGGACACCGGGGTGGGCATCGCCGCCGACAAGCTCGGCGAGATTTTCCAGGAATTCAAGCGCGGCGAGTCGCAGCGTTGCCACCAGGACCGCGGGCTCGGCCTGGGACTGGCGATCGTCGACAAGATCGCCCGCATGCTCGGCCACCGGGTCCGGGTCGGCTCGCTGCCGGGCAAGGGCTCATGCTTCGCCATCGAGGTACCGCTGGCCCGCCATGCCCCGCGCAGTCGCGCCGAGCCGCTGGCCAGCGCGGACGACCTGCGCGAGCGCCTGCGTGGTTCGCGGGTGTGGGTGCTGGACAACGATGCGGCGATCTGCGCCGGCATGCGCACGTTGCTCGAAGCCTGGGGCTGCCGGGTAGTGACGGCGCTGTCGGAGGAAGACCTGGCGCGACAGGTCGACAACTACCATGCCGAGGCCGACCTGCTGATCGTCGACTATCACCTCGACGACCAGCGCAACGGCGTCGACGCGGTCGCCGCGATCAACGCCCGGCGCGGCTCGCCGCTGCCGGCGCTGATGATCACAGCCAACTACAGCAACGAACTCAAGCAGCAGGTTCGCGAGCTTGGCCATACCCTGATGCACAAGCCGGTGCGGCCGATGAAGCTGAAGACCGCGCTCTGCCACTTGCTGGAGCGCGAAGCCTCGGTCTGATTCAGGCGCCTTCGCGTGCCGCGCGGCCCAGGCGCGGGGCGAGGATCAGGGCGATCCCGCCGAGCACCGCCAGGGTCGCCGGCGGCAATCGCGGGGCGAGCGGCTCGCCGAGCAGCAGGGCGCCGCAGAGGGCGGCGAGCACCGGCACGCTGAGCTGCACCGAGGCGCCCTGGATCGCCGTCAGCCCCGGCAGTGCGCTGTACCAGACGGCGTAGCCGAGGCCGGAGGCGAGGGCGCCGGAAAGCAGGGCATAGGCCAGTCCGGCGCCGTCCAGCCGCAACTGCCCGTGGAATGCCAGGAGCAGCAGGGCGGCGAAGGCAAGGGCTCGGAGGAAGTTGCCGGCGCTGACCGCCAGCGGATCGCCGCCGCCGCGGCCGAGCAGGGTATAGAGGCCCCAGGCGAGGCCGGACAGGAGCATCAGCAGGGCACCGCCCAGCGGCGGCGCGCTGGCTCCGGGGAGCAACAGGAACAGCAGGCCGCCCAGGGCCAGCAGGAAACCGAGCAGCGCCTGTCCGCCCAGCCGTTCGCCGCGCAGCAGGCCGGCCAGCAGCAGGGTGACCTGTACCGCGCCGAATAGCAGCAGCGCGCCGGTGCCGGCGTCCAGCTGCACGTAGGCGTAGGAGAACGCGGCGGCGTAGACGAACAGCGCCGCCGCCCCGCGCCAGCCGCCGCGCGCGGGCGTGGCCGGGCGCCGGCGCAGATGCAGCAGGACGGCGAGCATGAGGGCGCCGGAGAAGAGACGCAGGGCGGTGAAGCTGACCGCGTCGATGGCGGTGTCCTTCAGCGCCGCGCGGCAGAGCAGCGAATTGCCGGCGAAGGCCAGCATCGCCAGGACAGTGAGCAGCAGGGTACGGCGGTCGGGCATCGGCGGGTCTCAGCGGCGCAGGTAGGCGGCGAAGTCGATGTCGCCGGCGCTGAGGATCGCCTGGACCCGGTTGTGTACCTTGAGCTTGCGCAGGATCGCCGAGACGTGCGCCTTCACCGTGGTCTCGGCGATGTCCAGGTTGTAGGCGATCTGCTTGTTCGACTCGCCCTTGGTCATCCGCTCCAGCACCAGCAGCTGCTTGCGGGTCAGGGCCTGGAGCAGTTCCGGGGAGATGCCGTGTTCTTCGTGGCCGCTGCGTCGCGGCGAACTCTTCTGGGTGCGGATCACGTCCGAGGGCAGGTAGACGTTGCCGTTGAGGATCTGCTCGATGGCTTCGGTCATCTGCGCGCGTGGCGAGGACTTGGTGATGAAGCCCACCGCGCCGTAGGTGATGGCCTGTAGCACCACCTGCTTGTCCTGCTCGGCGGAGACGATAACCACGGGAATGGTCGGGGCCTCGTTGCGCAGGTTCATCAGGCCGTTGAGGCCGTGCATGCCGGGCATGTTCAGGTCGAGCAGGATCAGGTCGAGGTCGTCGTGTTCCTGGGTCAGGCCCAGGGCGCTGTCGAGGTCGGCGGTTTCCATCACTTCGCTGCCGGGGAATCCGTCGGCGATGACATTGTGGATGGCCTCGCGGAACAGCGGGTGGTCGTCGGCGATCAGGATCTTGTACATGGCCTGCACCTCGTTATTGTCGTTATGGGCGGCTGGTGGCGGCTCGGGGCACGCGGGCGGATGCGAATGCGCTCACGGTAGCAGTCGTGGGCGCGATAGCCCAGCGGGCGGGCGTTCCGCCGCGCGCTGCCGGGGACGCGTCGCGGAGCGTCGGCGGCCGGGTAGGCGGAGAAGGCGAACTCGGTACTGCGGCGGGACCGCCGCAGGGTAGTCGGGCGCTACGCGGGGCAAGGCAAGGCGGGGCATGGCGGCTTCTCGTCGTTTCTTCTTGTATGCGTCATTACAGGGCAGGCGCGCTGCTTTGGAAATTCGACGTCCGGAGGGGTGAACCAGTACCAAAGTAGCAGGACCAGGCGCTTGCGCAGCGCTCCTGCTGCATCGGCGGCGCCCGCAAGGGCGCCTGGAGGCGGGTGGCCGCGCAAAAGTAGCGGCCCGGCAGTACCAAGGTAGTAGCACGCCGTGGCTCCGCGCGTCCTAGCATGTCTCGACAACGACAATGGACAGGAGTCGCCGCCATGCGCATCGCCGTCACCCTGGTGTTGCCCATCCTGCTGATCCTCAGCCTGCTCGGGTTCGATTTCCTCTATTCCCGCCACCTCGGCCAGGAAAGACCTGCCGCCTGCGCCGTCGGACAGGCCTGTCGGATCGCCCCCTGAACCACGCCATGGATGACCTGCGACCCGCCGGCCCGGCGGAGTACCGCTGGCTGCTCGCCGTGCAGGAGCGCGAGCGGCGCTTGCTGGCCCAGGCGGTGCATGACGATATCGGCCAGTACCTGACGGGTATCCGCACCCAACTGTTGTTGCTGCGCTGCACGGCAGGCGCCGGGCAGCCGGCGCTGGCACGCCTGGAGCGCTACTGCCAGGGGCTGGACGACAGCTTCCGCGCGCTGCTGCGCGGTCTACCGCCGCCGGCCCTGCAACGCCAGTCGCTGGACGAGGCGCTGCGCGCCTGCGTGGCGGACTGGCAGGAAGGCCAGGGCATCGCCTGCGAGCTGCGCCTGTGCGGTCCGCTGCCGCCCCTGGATGCGGCGGCCGGGACCCATCTCTACCGCCTGTTGCAGGAGGCGCTGAACAACGTCGCCCGGCATGCCGGCGCCAGCCGCGTGCGGATCCGCCTGCAACGCCGTGGCGGCTTTCTCTACCTGAGCGTACGCGACGACGGTCGCGGCTGCGCGGCGGACCCGGCACCCGGCTTCGGCCTGGACTCGATGCGCCAGCGCGCGCGCTGCCTGGGCGCTGAACTGAGCCTGCGCAGCCGTCCCGGACAGGGCCTGGCGTTGCGCCTGCGGATGCCGCTGGAACGCGGCGACTGAGAGGAGAGGACGATGAAGATCCTGCTGGTGGACGATCATTTCGTGGTCCGCGAAGGGCTGGCCGCGCTGTTGCGCGGGCTGCTCCCCGACGTGGAGGTGAGCGAGGCCGGCGATGGCGAAGAAGCCTTGCAGGCGGTGCAGCGGGACATTCCTTCGCTGGTCATCGTCGATCTCGGCCTGCCGGGCATCAGCGGCCTGGAACTGACTCGCCGGCTGCGCCAGCGCCTGCCGCAGTTGCGTGTGCTGTTCTTCAGCCTCCACGACGAACTGGCCCTGGTGCGCCAGGCGCTGGATGCCGGTGCCCGCGGCTACGTGACCAAGCGCGCGGCGCCGACGGTGCTGCTGGAGGCGATACGGCGAGTGCTCGCCGGCCACCTCTATCTGGAGCAGTCGCTGGCCACGCGCCTGGCCTGCCAGTCGTGGGAAGAGCAGGGCGGGGCAGCGTTGCGCGGGCTGACCCGTCGCGAGTTCGAGATATTCCGCCTGCTCGCGCGTGGCCTGGCCCTGCGCGAGGTGGCCGAGCACCTGGGGGTAAGCGCCAAGACCGTGTCCAACCATGTCAGCCTGCTCAAGCAGAAGTTGCAGGTGAGTACCCAGGCGGAACTGGTGCACCGGGCCATCGACAGCGGCGTGCTGCGGCTGGGCCTGCCGCTGCCGCTCGCCGAGGAGGCTCGCGGCAGCCTCGGCTAGGGGGGCCGTCGCTGCTGTCCGGCGCTTCACTGCCAGCCCGCGGGGCAATCCTTGCAACCCTGCATGTTGCTGCCCTGGAAGTTGCCGAAGCGCACCTTGCTGCCGCGCAGGTCGGCATCTTCCAGGTTGGCCTCGGCCAGCTTGACTTCCTGCAGGTTGGCGTCGCGCAGGTCGGCGCCCTTGAGATCGGCGCGGGACAGCCAGGTCATCTCCAGGTCGGCGGCGCGCAGCGTGGCCTGGTGCAGGCGGCCGCCGCTGAGACGGGCGAACTCCAGGTAGGCGGCGGTGAGGTCGGCGCCTTGCCACTGGGCGCCCTGGGCGAACAGGCCCCAGGCCTGGATCGCCACCGCCCTGGCGCCGGAGAGGTCGGCGCCGCGCAGGTTGGCTTGCTGCAGGCTGGCGCGGGTGAGGTCGGCACCACGCAGGTTGGCTTTTTCCAGGTTGGCCAGGTCGAGCCTGGCGTGACGCAGGTCGGCGCCGGAGAGATCGGCGCCGGCCAGGTCGATGCGGCCGAGGTCGAGGTTGCGCAGGTCGGCGCCGCGCAGGTCGGCCTTGGCGCAGCGCGCGCCGGGCTCCAGGCGGCAGCCGGCGATGACGCGGACGTCGTCGATGTCGTCGGCGGCCTGGGCCAGGCCGGCGCCGAGCAAGGCGGCGCAGAGGAGGAAGGTCTTCATCGGGATACTCCGCAGGCGGGGAAAGCCGCGCCTTGCAGGGCGCGGCGCGGGGATCAGCGGCTGGCGGTGCGGTTGTCCCAGCTGGGCAGCTTGAATACCCAGAAGGAACCGCCCTGGGCCACCGGCCGGGTCAGGTCGGCCATGTCGCCGCCCCACAGCGGCACGGCGCCGCCGTAGCCGACGGTCACGCCGAGGTACTGCTCGCCGTCCTGTTCCCAGGTGATCGGTGGCGAGACGATGCCGCTGCCGGTCTGGAATTTCCACAGCTCCTTGCCGCTCTTCGCGTCGAAGGCCTTGAAGTAGCCGTCGCCGGTGCCGGTGAACACCAGGTTGCCGGCGGTGGCCAGCACCCCGGCCCAGAGCGGCAGGTGTTCCTTGTGTTCCCAGACCAGCTTGCCGCTGAGCGGGTCCATGGCGCGCAGGCTGCCGACGTGGTCGTCGTACATGCGCTTGATCCGGAAGCCCATGCCCAGGTAGGCGCTGCCCTTCGTATAGCTGACCTCCTCGGTCCAGTAGTCTTCCTTCCAGTGGTTGGCCGGCACGTAGAACAGGCCGGTGTCCTGGCTGTAGGCCATCGGGTTCCAGTTCTTGCCGCCGAGGAACGGCGGCGATACTTCCACCGCCTTGCCATGCTTCTGCCCCGGTTCCGGCAGCGGCGGGCGCTGGCCCTCGCGCTCCACCGGGCGGCCGGTCTTCAGGTCGATGTGGCTGGCCCAGGTGATGTTGTCGACGAAGGGGAAGGCGTTCTGCAACTTGCCGTTGCTGCGGTCGACCACATAGAAGAAGCCGTTGCGGTCGGCGTGGGCGGTGGCCTTGACGGTCTTGCCGTCCTTGGCCTTGTAGTCGAACAGCACCAGTTCGTTGTTGCCGGAGAAGTCCCAGGCGTCGTTGGGGGTGTGCTGGTAGAACCACTTCACCTCGCCGCTGCTCGGGTCCACCCCGACCTGGCCGGAGGTGTAGAGGCTGTCGTAGTCGTGCGGGTTGCCGCCCTTGGCGGTGCGCGCCCAGGTGTTCCACGGGCCGGGGTTGCCGGCGCCGACGATGATGGTGTTGGTCTCGGCGTCGAAGCTGGCGCTCTGCCAGGGAGCGCCGCCGCCGTGGCTCCACGACTCGACCTTGCCGGTCGGCGAGTTGCGATCGTCCGGCCAGGAGGGCGCCTTGACGTCGCCGGTCACCGTGCTGTCCTTGCCGTTCAGGCGGCCCATGTGGCCTTCGACGAAGGGACGCATCCAGATTTCCTCGCCGGTATCCGGATCGCGGGCGAACAGGCGGCCGACCACGCCAAACTCGTCGCCCGAACTGCCGTGGATCAGCAGGACCTTGCCGGTCTTGCCGTCCTTCACGATGGTCGGCGCGCCAGTCATGGTGTAGCCGGCGCCGTGATCGGCGAACTTCTTCTTCCACACCACCTTGCCGGTGTTCTTGTTCAGCGCCACCACTGAGGCGTCGAGGGTGCCGAAGAACACCTTGTCGCCATAGATCGCGGCGCCGCGGTTGACCACGTCGCAGCACGGGCGGATGTCGTCGGGCAGGCGGTGGTTGTAGGTCCACAGGCGCTTGCCGGTCTTCGCGTCGAGGGCGAACAGCCGCGAGTAGGAGGCGGTCACGTAGATCACGCCGTCGCTGACGATGGCCTGGGACTCCTGGCCGCGCTGTTTCTCGTCGCCGAAGGAGTACGACCAGGCCGGGGTCAGCTTGAACACGTTGTCGGCGTTGACCTGCTTGAGCGGGCTCCAGCGCTGGGCGTGGGTGCCCATGCCGTACTGCAGCACGTCGCCGGTGGTCTTGTCGTCGTTGGCGATGTCCTCCCAGGTCACATCCTTGGCCAGCGCGGCGCCAGCGCTGCCCAGGGCGACGGCGAAGGCGAGGCAGTGCAGGCTCGGGCGCAGGAGGCCGGCAGGGGCGGGTGAGGTTCTTGTTGTCATGATCGGGTTCCCGTTTGGAGTGAGGGTCGAGAAACGGCAGGCCGCTGCTCGGGCCGCGGCGGCTTCATGGTGGAAGCGGGGCGCGCCGACGGGAACGGAAGATCGCCCGATTCGTCCGGGAAGACTTCCCGGACGGGGCATGACTTGGACTTGCTGCCAAAGCCCCGCGTAAGGCCTTCCGAGGCTCTACTCCGAAGGGAGTAGGCGAGGACGCCCAAAGCAGGATTCGGGCACGCGGCGGAGCTTCCTAGGATGGCGATGAGCGCCGTTTGGCGCCCGTGCCTTGTCCTGTCTCCCCGGAGGAATGAAGTGATGAACAAGAACAACGCCTTGCGCGGCCTGCTGGTGCTGGCCGGTCTCAGCCTCTCGAGCCTGGCGCTGGCCCACGGCGATGTGACCCCCCAGGCAGTGGACACCAAGGGACTCGAGCCGCTGGGCAAGGAATGGCGCGACACCAACCCCTACCGCGAGCCCTACGCCAAGCACGACCTCGCCGTCGAGATCGGCGCCTCCGCCTACAACCAGAACTGCGCGCGCTGCCACGGCCTGGAAGCCAAGTCCGGCGGCATCGCCCCGGACCTGCGCCTGCTGGAGACCGGCGCCGAGGGCGACGAATGGTTCAAGGAGCGGGTCATCAACGGCGCGGTGCGCGATGGCGCGGTGTACATGCCGAAGATGGCCGACTTCATCAGCCAGGAAGGCCTCTGGGCGATCCGCAGCTATCTGGAAAGCGTGCACGTCGACGAGTGACGCGCCCGACCCTTCGCCGCCGACCGCGGCGCCCTTGCACGAGTCCGCCGCGCCACGGCGGAACGACCACACAGGAGAGCTTCGCCATGATCTACGCAGCGCCCGGAACCCCCGGTGCCGTCGTCACCTTCAAGCCTCGCTACGGCAACTATATCGGCGGTGAGTTCGTGCCTCCGGTCAAGGGCCAGTACTTCACCAACACCTCGCCGGTGAACGGCCAGCCGATCGCCGAGTTCCCCCGTTCCACCGCCGAGGACATCGACAAGGCCCTCGA
>NZ_SCND01000146.1:0-13695 GCF_005503585.1 Pseudomonas sp. 2VD | reverse complement strand
GCCTTCATGTATGTCCAACATGTCATACCTTGATTGACTCGGCCACCAGCACCTATACAGTCGACGTTTTGGTGGAGATGAAGTGGCTGCACAGGATTATCACACGAGTAATAAACTCGCACCGAAACTTGGAGGCCAAGCTTATCGAAAGCTTCGGAAGCGTAGGTTCTGCGCGGTATAGCTTCGAAGAATTTCTACTAGCCAAAAACCCTGCATTGATTAAAGTTAATGGCGCAGTCCCCACCAAGCCGAAAATCGATGAAAAAACTCTAAACTCCTATGTTAATGAATTTTTCGCCGAGCAAAAAACTGTACCACTTGAGTTTTCGTCGGAAGAAAGGCGGCATGCAGTCAAGAAACTAAAAGAAACCATGTTCGACCACTACGAACGCGCCAAAAGCACACCCCCCAAAAATACATATATAAAATTTCTCTATACACTCACCGCTATAAAAATATCGGGAGAGCACATCCATGCAGGAGAGGAATACCATTTCAGGATTAATCTCTTTCGTGGGTATAGCTTATTCCAGAGCCATGTTGAAAATTCACAGCTTGCGCATAAAATTGGGTTCGATGTATCAGGATCAACCAGCTTGGGAGTCATCGAGTTCGACCCACTAGATGTTCGACTAAGCACCAGCCTCAATACAGCCGAGTTCTTACATGCTGCGATTAATGGAGCAAAAATCTACTATAACCTCGAAGCAATTGAGGTAGTAGAAGGCGTAGAAAGCGCGCGCTGGAAGCTGAATAGAGGAGAAGCCGAACTTCAATGGAACTCAAGACATCGTCATTTTTCCTCACTCAAAAGCATCTATGTACGATGCTTGAAGGCTCGTGTTATTGCCAATGAGCTTGGCATAGACTTTCTACCCGACTTTAATAGTGTTGCTTCCAAAGGTGGTGTTCGGCCCAGCGATGTGTCTGGACTTATTGCATATGGTCTAACCGACGAAATACTAGGCGATGCATTCAAGAGACTCAAAGCTGGCAGTCTTAGCGAGCGAATTAAACTCAAGTCTGCCTGGAGTTTAGATAGCGATGGCGCAAGAGCGCATCTAGAGTGCCACTTAATATTTTCCCATCACCATGGGAAGTACAATATGTACACGCAGCTATTTTTTGTAATCGCCGTTGAAGAGAGCCGAGGAGGAAGCACTCTAGTTTCTTTGCCAGATAACGAATGCATGCGCATCGATTACATACTTGAGATGCCTAAAATCTCACCTGAAGGCGAAGTCCTACGAGAGCTAAAATATTTTCTCAAAATGGGAGTGAGTAATTAGCCGCTCCAAAACAGTGAATCGCTTTGCGGTGTGGCGAATTCACTCATTGCGCTCGCCTCCCATCGGTATAGAAAAGATCGAGGCTACGAGAGTCTAGGTGTTTTTGTTAGATCATGCAGACGCGTGGCAGCGTCTCGGTCAGTTCGCAGGACTAACAGGGCATTGTCGCTCCAGCTCGGGGCCTGCTCGGCGATCTACTTTATCTGATGGATGCCAGCCAGGATGAGTGTTGAGGTGGCAGAAGACGTATTTTTATCGACCGTTCTGTTCACAACGGACCATGCCCGTGGCAGCAGTAATGGCCTGAGTTATCGCAAACACTTGTCTTTCGTCGATTGGAATGGAGTGTCCACTTCGGGTCGTTCTCTGCCAGTCATGACCACGCAGTGTGATGGTCAAATCCGATACAAATTCTTGGTCAAGTCGAATGCAATTGCGTGCTGTCACGAGGTACAGCAGAGGTACAGTGCCCAGCTACGCGAACCTAACGAAAACTAACGTAAACCTCCTATAATCATATAGTTAACCCTATTGTAACCTAACACTACCTAACCTAAACTTTCCTAGTCTTGCGGCATTAAGCTACAACTCATAATCCTTTGGTCCACGGTTCGAGTCCGTGTGGGCCCACCACCTTAGAAGCCGCGCACTGCGCGGCTTCAAGCTTTTTGGTCTGTCCCGCCCCGAGTGCCTTCCAGCGGCTGGCCATCTCCCCTTACCGCGTTTTCGAGCGTGGTCAACTCGCTGATCTTTCCGAGTGCGCTAGCCAAACGTCTGCATAAACGGAACGGCACATTGCCTGATTGCAGCGACCACATGCGGGGCCTGCTCGCACAGCTCAGTCGAGCGGGCCAACAGCCGCTCCAGTGCTTGCAACTGCTTGCGGATCACTTCTGTTGGCCGAGCTACATCGCAGACCTGGGCGAACTCCAGCAGCCCCTGTCGCGAGGCAAAGAGGGTCTTGTTGCCTACGACATCCAGCGCCAGTACATCTTGCGGGATATAAGCCGTGGTGTTGACGATGTCGTAGGCCGGTGCCAGGAGCAATTCGCAGCAGTGCTGGCGGCAGGTTTCCAGCACCTGCCGATAGGTCTCTACCGTTGCACCGGCGAGCCGTGCTGCAGGTCACAGGCTTTGGTGTGAATCGCCCCCCACTGCGCGATCAATTGCAGGGTGTCGGCGGCAGCAGCGCAAGTTTCGGCGAAGGCGAACTGGCGCTGGCGGAGCGGAATCCGATGGACGTGGCGCTCTGCTCGCCGCCTGAGCGTGGGAAGGCACTTATCAGGCACTTCCGAAGGCACTACCGGACGATATCGATTCCATCGCCAACGCGGTAACTTCGAAGCACTTAAACCTTCATGAAACTGTAACTTCCAACTCGATCGACAGCTCTGAAAATACATCCTCGGTATTTTCCAAGCCCCTAACCAAAGTCTGGATCGTTTCGTCACAGGAAACGCTGGAGCGCCTATTCCAGAGCGCTTCGAACAATCGGTAAAAATAAAATCCAAATAATCAGACGCAGTTCAAAAACAACCAGAACAGATAGTTTTTCCGCCTTTCCCAACATGCTCCTCTCGCCTTGACTCGTTCGATGCAGCGGATCGCCCATGCGTATTTCCGGCATTGTCCGAGGCCCATTCCCTGTTCGACGCGATACCCGGCGCACCCATAACAATATGCCGCCCTCCACGGGCCGATAGCGCCAGTTGTGAGCCTGTCCACCACTGCATTTCCCTCACTGCAAGGAGAGAACATGAGTCGCTCACCCATCCCTCGCCACCGAGCGTTGCTGGCCGGTTTCTGCCTGGCTGGCGCGCTGTCCGCCCAGGCGGCCATCCAGGAAGAAATCCTCGATGCGGCACTGGTCAGCGGGGATTCCTCGCAACTGACCGACAGCCACCTGGTCGCCCTGCGCCTGCAGCAGCAGGTCGAGCGCATCCGCCAGACCCGCACGCAGTTGCTCGACGGTCTCTACCAGAACCTCAGCCAAGCCTATGATCCTGGCGCCGCCAGCATGTGGGTCCTGCCGGCCAACCCGGACAATACCCTGCCCTTCCTCATCGGCGACAAGGGGCGCGTGCTCGCCAGCCTGAGCCTGGAGGCCGGCGGCCGCGGGCTGGCCTATGGCACCAACGTGCTCACCCAACTGAGCGGGGCCAATGCCGCCCACGCACCGCTGCTGAAGCGGGCGGTGCAGTGGCTGGTGAACGGCGACCCGGGCGCGGCCACTGCGAAGGACTTCAAGGTCAGCGTGGTCGGGGTGGACAAGACCGCCACCCTCAACGGCCTGAAGAGCGCCGGCCTGCAACCGGCGGACGCCGCCTGCAACGCGCTGACCGACGCCAGTTGCGCCAGCGCCAGCAAATTGCTGGTACTGGGCAACGGCGCCAGCGCCGCTAGCCTGAGCGCCACGGTGCGCGCACGGCTACAGGCCGGGCTGCCGATCCTCTTCGTGCACACCAATGGCTGGAACCAGAGCAGCACCGGCCAGCAGATCCTCTCCGGCCTGGGCCTGCAGGAAGGCCCCTATGGCGGCAACTACTGGGACAAGGACGCGGTGCCATCCAGCCGCACCCGGGCGCGTTCGGTCGAGCTGGGCGGTGCCTACGGCCAGGATCCGGCGCTGGTGCAGCAGATCGTCGACGGTAGCTGGCGCACGGACTACGACTGGTCGAAATGCACCTCCTACGTCGGTCGCACCACCTGCGACGACGTGCCGGGACTGAGCGACTTCAGCAAGCGCGTCGATGTATTGAAAGGCGCCCTCGACGCCTACAACCAGAAGGCGCAGAACCTCTTCGCCCTGCCCGGCACCACCTCGCTGCGGCTCTGGCTGCTGTGGGCCGACGCGGTGCGGCAGAACATCCGCTACCCGATGGACAAGGCCGCCGACACGGCGCGCTTCCAGGAAACCTTCGTCGCCGACGCCATCGTCGGCTACGTGCGCGAGGCCGGCGCGGCGCAGAAGGAACTGGGCAGCTACGCCGGCCAGCGCCAACAGTCGATGCCGGTATCGGGCTCGGAGGAAACCCTGACCCTCACCTTGCCGTCGGCCCAGGGCTTCACCGCCATCGGCCGCATGGCGGCGCCGGGCAAGCGCCTGAGCATTCGCATCGAAGACGCTGGCCAGGCCAGCCTGGCGGTCGGCCTGAACACCCAGCGCATCGGCTCGACGCGGCTGTGGAATACCCGCCAGTATGACCGCCCGCGCTTCCTCAAGAGCCCGGACATCAAGCTCCAGGCAAACCAGTCGGTGGCGCTGGTATCGCCCTACGGCGGCCTGTTGCAACTGGTCTACAGCGGCGCCACGCCGGGACAGACGGTAACCGTCAAGGTAACCGGCGCGGCCAGCCAGCCGTTCCTCGACATCCAGCCGGGCGAGGACAGCAGCCAGGCGATTGCCGACTTCATCCAGGCGCTGGACGCCGACAAGGCCGACTGGCTGGAGATCCGCAGCGGCTCGGTGGAGGTCCATGCCAAGGTGGAGAAGGTCCGTGGCTCGATCGACAAGGACTATGGCGGCGACGTCCAGCGCTTCATCCGTGAGTTGAACGAGGTGTTCATCGACGACGCCTACACCCTGGCCGGCTTCGCCATTCCCAACCAGGCGAAGACTCCGGCAATCCAGCAGGAATGCGCGGTGCGCGGCTGGGACTGCGACAGCGAGACCCTGCACAAGCTGCCCGGCACCCAGCACATCAACGTCGACCAGTACGCCCAGTGCGGCGGCGGTTGCAGCGGCAACCCCTACGACCAGACCTGGGGCCTGAACCCGCGTGGCTGGGGCGAAAGCCATGAGCTGGGCCACAACCTGCAAGTGAATCGACTGAAGGTCTACGGCGGGCGCTCGGGCGAAATCTCCAACCAGATATTTCCGTTGCACAAGGACTGGCGCGTGCTCCGCGAGTTCGGGCAGAACCTCGACGATACGCGGGTCAACTACCGCAACGCCTACAACCTGATCGTCGCCGGACGCGCCGAGGCCGATCCGCTGGCAGGCGTATACAAGCGCCTGTGGGAAGACCCGGGCACCTACGCGCTGAACGGCGAGCGAATGGCCTTCTATACCCAGTGGGTGCACTACTGGGCCGACCTGAAGAACGATCCGCTGCAGGGTTGGGATATCTGGACCCTGCTCTACCTGCACCAGCGCCAGGTGGACAAGTCCGACTGGGACGCCAACAAGGCCGCTCTCGGCTACGGCACCTACGCCCAGCGCCCGGGAAACAGCGGCGATGCCAGCAGCACGGACGGCAACGACAACCTGTTGCTCGGCCTGTCCTGGCTGACCCAGCGCGACCAGCGGCCAACCTTCGCGCTATGGGGCATCCGTACCTCGGCAGCGGCCCAGGCTCAGGTGGCGGCCTACGGTTTCGCCGAGCAGCCGGCGTTCTTCTATGCCAACAACCGGACCAACGAATACAGCACGGTGAAGCTTCTGGACATGAGCCAGGGGTCGCCGGCGTGGCCGTTTCCGTGAGTCGTAGCTGAGGGGGCTGGCGCGGGGTGATGCTTCTCGCTCCGCGCCGGTCCTCATCCCCCTCTCCCCGACGGGAGAGAGGGTCGGCCATGCCAGCGGGCAATGCCGTGCCAGGCTGGCAAGCCAAACTGTCGTTCAAGCTGAACGATCCTGCGCAATAATGAGCCCCTTCCACCAGCAAGGACCGCTCATGACCGACCGCCTTCCCTGCCGCGCCTGCGGCCATCTCATCCTGCCGACCACGGCGGCGAGGAACGACGGACTGTGCATGCCCTGCAAGGGCGGCTACCGGCAGAACATCGAGGATGGCAAGCGTTTCCACACGGAGCGACGGCGCTACCTGGCGAGTCCGCAGGCGCTGTACTGGAGCGCGCTGGTGAATCGCGTCTACGATGGCCGCGAGGGATTCGCCGGGCTGTCGCCGGCCGAACGGAGCTACTACGCAGTGAGCGTGCTCAGCGGCGAAGTGCACAACGGCGGCTTCGACCAGTACTTCGGCAACTCCTCCGGCGACCAGTACCAGGCGGCGCGCGCGGGTCTTCGCGAGTTGGTGGCGGAGGACGCCCTGGCCCTGCTGGAGCGAGCCGCCGCCCTGCTGTTCGGCGACGGTCCGGTGCCAGTCTCCCAGGCCGAACGCCAGTTGCGCATGCCGACCTGGGCCGATGAACCCGACCGCGACTGCGAAGCGGCCCTGGATGCGCTGGACACGCGCTTCTACGCCCTGGCCGACGCGCTGGGCGAACGCCTGCTGGCCCATGCCCGCCACCATGCATTGTTCGCCCTGGACGAGCCCGATGAAGCCTGAATTGGATGCCCTAGAGGCCTGGCTCGGACAACCGCTGCCGGCTGCCTTCGTCGCCGCTCTGGAGCTGCACGGCGGCCGCCTCGTCGAGCCGGGCCTGCTGCTCTACGCCGCCGACGAGTTGCTGGAACGCAACCGGGCCTTCGAAACCTCTCTCTACTGCCCCGGCTACCTGGCCATAGGCGACGACAGCGGCGGCCGCGCCGTGGTGATGGCCCTGGACGATCACCGGCAGGCGCTGTTCCTGGTCGACCATGGCGCGATGACGCTGGACTGCTTCGAACCCCTGGCACCCAGCCTGGAGGCCTGGCTGGAAGCCGGGCCCTGCCTGCCCGAATGACGGAGAAACGCCCATGATTCCTTTCGGCCTCAGCCCCGAACAATTCCGCGCGCGCTACCGCCGCGACCTGCAACGCGCCGCGCCAGGCGTGATCCAGCGCCTGCGCGAGCTGCTCCGGCAACCCTTGGAGGAAGGACTGCGCGACGGCGAGATCCAACTGTTCCTCGGCGAGGACGGACGCGACGCAGCGGAAGCGTGGTTGTACCTGAATGGCGCCAACAACCGGGTCGACGCCAGCGACCCGCGCCTGTTTCCCGGCAAGGCGCTGGACCTGGCGCTCGGCCTGGGACATGCCCCGGATTTCGACGAAGCCTACTTCGCCGACGGCTTCGGCGGCGTCGACCTGCTCGCCGATACGCTGCAAGCCTGGTTCGCCGAGTGCTGGTGGAAGGCCGGCGGCTGGGCCTGGCCGATCCCGCTGTGGCTGCACGTACACGATGGCTTCGGCGACGGCCGTGGCATCGCCCTCACCGAACGCTGCTGAACAGGGAGACCACGCATGGAACTGATCCGCAACCTGGACGATGCGAACATGGGCGAAGTGTATTGGCGCCTGTACCGGCGCTACATCAGCCTGTTCATCGAGAACGAGGCCGACGACGCCTACGCCTGGCGCTGCGCCCGAGCCCTCGACGAACTGGATGACGCCGTGATCGAGCGGCTTTGTGCCGCCAGCCTGCGCTACCGCGCCGCGCGCCTGGGGCGGCTGGGCGAGTCTGCGGAGGAAGTCGCGCCGGCGCGCGCGGTGCTGGAACGGATCGAGCCGGGCGAGCTGATCGTGCCCGACCCGGAACAGGGCGACGAAGCGGTGATCCACCTGTCGCTGAACTGCGAATGGGACCGGGAACACGGTATGGAATGGATCGTCCGGGGCGGCGAAGTGCTCTACGTCGGCCCCTTCCACGGCGAAGACCCGTGGCGGGACTTCACCGTGAAGGAACCATGGAACTACGCCTGAGCAGGGGCCTCAACGCTTGGCGATGATGTACACCGCGTGGACGATGCCCGGGATGTAGCCGAGCAGGGTGAGCAGGATGTTCAGCCAGAAGGCGCCGCCGAAGCCGACTTGCAGGAACACGCCCAGCGGCGGCAGGAGGATGGCGATGAGGATGCGGATCAGGTCCATGAACGGAACTCCTTGGTCCAGGGTCGATACGGTGTCCGGCGCGTGAGCCGGCGTTTTTTCGCGTCACCCTATGACTGACTCCCGCCATTCGCGGAGGGTTCAACCGCAACGGTACTCGCCGCCTGTCACGCGCAGCGGTACGCTTGAGCCTACGCTCATGCGAGCGGACAACCCGCAAGGAACATCCATGTCCGACCTGACCCCGCGTCCCGCCTTCTGGCCGTACCTGCCGGGCTACGCCCTGTTGCTGCTTTCGGTGCTGCTCTGCGCCAGCGGCAGCTACCGTTTCGTCACCCCGATGGCGCTCGCCGACGGCGTCGACCTGGTCTACCTCAGCCAGGGCCTGGCGCTGCTACCGCTGGGTACCGGGCTGGTCGGCCTACTCGCGGGCTTCCTCCTGCATGTCCGCGGGCGCTGGCTCGGCGCGCTGCTGGCGCTGCTGCCGGCGACGCTGATCTGCGCCTGGAACCTGTACAACTATGCCGCCCACGGCGACGAGGCGTTGTCGCCGAGTTTCGCCCAGTACACCCAGGCGCTGCTCGGCCTGCTGCTGCTCGGCGGCGTGCTGAGCCTGGTCGACCTGCTCCACGGCAGGCCCTCGACGCTGCTGCGCAAGGGCCTGCTGGGGCTGGGCTGGCTGGCCCTGGTGGCCTGGCTGGGGTTGCTGTTCTACCTGCAGCGCCTGTACGGCCTCACTTTTTGAACTGGTCGTAGGCTTCCAGCGCGCGCAGCGAATAGACATAGGCGGCGCCGGCATTCAGGGAGATGGCGGTAGCCAGGGTCTGGGCGATTTCCGCCTCGCTGGCGCCGGCCTTCAGCGCGGCCTCGGTGTGCACGCCGATGCAACCGTCGCAACGGGTGGTAATAGCCACGGCGATGGAGATCAGTTCGCGGGTCTTGGCATCCAGGGCGCCCTCGGCGCTGGCTTCCTCCAGCGCGCCATAGGCGGCGAGCATCTTCGGGTGTTGCTTGCCCAGGGCACCGAAGGCTTTTTTCACGGCGGGGACGAACTCGGTCCAGTTGTTCAGCATGGTGATATTCTCCGTTGCTTTCGCGCCGGGAGTGGCGCGTCGGGTTACCAGTCTCGACCAGTCTGGACCGCGCCGCCTGCCCATGCGTCTCTACTTTCGACCTGATCGGCTCATCCCATGGACCCACTCGACCGGCTCATCCAGCTCGCCAACCTGCAGGGCCGCCTCGACCAGCGCTGCCAGCTACAGGGCAGCTGGGCGCTGGAGCACCCGCAAGCGGTGCCCGGCGAGGCGACCTTCCATATCGTCATGGCCGGCACCTGCTATTGCGAATTCCTCGATGGCGGTCGCCTCGACCTGCATCCCGGTGACCTGATCCTATTGCCACGCGGCACCCCGCACCTCCTGCGCAGCGACAGCCCGGCGCAACCCTGCGAACCCACCGTGGAGCACCGCGGCAGCATCCCGCTGTACCAGTTGAACGGCCCCGGCGAGGCCCTCGACATGCTTTGCGGCAGCTACCGCTACCACGCCGGTGCCAGCCTGTTCGGCGCGCTACCCGAGCGCCTGCTGGTGCATATGGACGAGTCGACCCAGCAGCCCCTGCGCGCGCTGATCGGGTTGATGCGCGAGGAAGCCGAGAGCACCCGCAGCGGCGCCCGCTCGATCATCGACGCGCTGGCCACCGCGCTGTTCGCCCTGGCCCTGCGCGCCTACCTGGACCGCCAACCGCTGGGCGACGGCCTGTTCGGCCTGCTGGGCGACGCCCGCCTGGGACGAGCCCTACGGGCCATGCTGGAACGCCCGGAGCATGCCTGGACCCTGGAACAGCTTGCCCAGCAGGCGGCGATGTCGCGGGCCAGTTTCGTCCGCGCCTTCTCCGCCCTCGGCGGGACCTCGCCGTGGATCCTGCTGACCCGCATCCGCATGGAAAAGGCCCGCGGTCTGCTGCGACAAACGCAGAAGAGCCTGCTGGATATCGCCGCCGAGACCGGCTACCAGTCGGAGGCGGCGTTTTCCCGCAATTTCCGCCAGGCCTTCGGCGAATCGCCGGGCCGTTTCCGCCGCCAGGCCGACTCCGCTCGCTGAAAGCGCTACCGGCGCACATTTCGGCGATCCGCTGCTATGCAATGTGAATGATTTTCGCAACATCCTGTACGAATTCACTGACAGTACGGCTACACTGTGCTTTCCCGGCAAGGAGGCGCGGGGGTACTTGTCGCGGCACCCACTCTCCCGCTTTACCAGTACGCCCAGGAGGCAAACATGGAATGGTTTCTGAAATGCGTGAAGGAACACTACTTCGACTTCAACGGGCGTGCCCGTCGCAAGGAATACTGGATGTTCACCCTGGTGAACATCATCATCTCCGTCGCGCTGAGCGTCGTGCTCGGCCTGATCAGTGAAAAGCTCCTGCCGATCGCCAATCTCTACTCGCTCGCCGTGCTGCTGCCGGCCCTGGGCGTCACCGCCCGGCGTCTGCACGACATCAACAAGAGCGGCTGGTGGATGCTGATCGCGCTGATCCCGATCGTCGGCCTGTACCTGATCTACCTGCTGGCCAAGGACAGCGACGCCGGCCAGAACCAGTACGGCCAGAACCCGAAAGGCATCGCCTGATTCCTTCCCGCCGGGCCGCACGGCTCGGCGTTCTCCCTCTCCCTGTTTCCCTTCCCGCCCCTGACCGGGGTTAGAATGCCTCGCTCCCACTCCGGCGCCCTGCGCCAACGCCCGCAGCGAGGTAGCCCATGCCCCATCCCATCGACGCACTGATTTCCGACTGCGACGGCGTCCTGGTCGACAGCGAGGTCATCGCCGAGCGCGTGATGTACGAGGCGCTCAGCGCCTACGCGCCGCTGGAGGAGCTGCAGCGCCTGCTGGAAGGCACCTTCGGCCTGACCAGCCGCGACATCCTCGATCGCGTCGAGAAGCACTTCGGCCTGCGCATCCCCGACAGCTTCAACCGCGAGGTGCGCCAGCGCAGCGAGGAGATGGTCGCCCAGGTCCAACCCATTCCCGGCGCACGCGAGGCGCTGCTGGCCCTGGATCTGCCCGTCGCGGTGGCCTCCAACAGCCGCCGCCACAGCCTGGAGCGCTCGCTGGCGCGCGCCGGGCTCAGCGAACTGATCGGCGAACGCCTGGCCAGCGCCGATATGGTCGCCCTGCCCAAGCCCGCACCCGACGTCTACCTGCACGCCGCCAGCCTGCTCGGCGTCGCCCCCGAGCGTTGCCTGGTGGTGGAAGACAGCAGCACCGGCACCCGCGCCGCCCTCGCCGCGGGGATGCGGGTGATCGGCTTCGTCGGCGCCGGGCACATTCCCGCCGGGCACGCCGAGGTACTGCGCGAGCTGGGCGCCATCGCCATCGTCGAGCACATGCGCGAACTGCCGGAGACCGTGGCGCGCCTGCGCCGGACAGTCTGAGTCAGGGCTGCCCGCAGAGGGTTGCGAACAAGGCTCCCGTTCCCGTCAGCACGAAGAAGGTCCAGTGGAAGGGCACGGCAAGATTCAAGCGCTGGATCGCCGCGACTATCCAGCAAACGCCCCCCAGAACAGCCAAGAGAATCCGCATCAGCGCCTCTCCCAACGTTCTCGCCGAGGAAAAGACTCGGAGCAGGCAATGCAAAAGCGTGCAAAGAAGCAGCACAAGCAGGGCAACGAGCCACAGCACAAGCTTGCCGATGGCGCTTCTCCACTCCTCGTAGAAGAAGTCGACCATGGAGTCGACCGCCCGTAGCACCCTGCTGTTGGCACTGGGGTTCGCCGGTTTCACTCCGTCCGCCCAGATGAGCCGCTGGATGAATTGATAGAACAGCTTGTCGCTTGGTTGGGAAATGGATAATGCGTCGATCATTGCGCGCAGTACCAGGCGCGCCTGCATCCCCAGGAAGATCATGTATGGACCGCTGAAGGCAATGATGAAAACGACGCCCCAATACAGTTTCAGATAGGCGGGCAGGTTGTCGACAAACTCGAAATAGCCCTGCCTGTCAGCCCCCAGGGTAATGATGAGAGTGGCGATGACCGCAATGAGCGCAGCCAACAGCGTGACCAGACGAGCAAGGTCCCGGGGAGGCAGAAAGAATCGCAGCATCACTGCGCCGTCGATATCCTTCGCGGCCTTCGAATTCACCTCCTTCCAGAGGCGCCAGTTCTCCACCAGATCGCCCGCCAGGCAGCGGAGGTTACCGCCATAGGCCCGGTACCGCAGCCGGAACCATTGCCGTTCGTAGAGGGAAAGCTGGACGTAGCGACTGCTCTCGGCGGAGCGCTCGAAGCCTCCCAGGTTCTCCACATTGCGACAGCGCGTATCGACGACGATATCGCCTATCCGTAGCGCAGCGATCAGAAACGGGAACAGATAGAAAGGGAGCAGACTCCTGGCTTCGTAGAGGTACTGTCCGGAGTGGCAATACAAGTCCCAGAACATCGTGATCAACACGAAGAAGAAATACAGCAGGGGAACCCAGTAGTCCCTGTGTTTCAGCAATTGAAAGAATGGCGCCCGGATAAAGATCCGGTAGTGATCTCCCACGTCCTCATAAAGATCCTGCACCGAACGTTGCGAAGCGCTTCCCATCGAGAATTCATCCTTGTAACAGCCGCTAGAGACTCTTCCAGGTCAGGTACACCCGCAAGTCGAACTCCAGCTGGTGATAGTCCGGCAGCATGTACTGGCAGAGCTGGTAGAACGCCTTGTTGTGCTCGCTTTCCTTCAGGTGGGCGAGTTCGTGGACGACGATCATCCGCAGGAACTCCGGGGCGGCGTCCTTGAACAGGGAAGCCACGCGGATTTCCTTCTTCGCCTTGAGCTTGCCGCCCTGCACCCGCGAGATCGCGGTGTGCAGGCCGAGGGCACGCTGGACCACGTCGAGCTTGTTGTCGTAGAGCACCTTGTCCAGGCCCGGCGCGTTGCGCAGGTGTTCCTGCTTGAGGTTCATGGTGTAGGCGTACAGCGCCTTGTCACTCTGCACATCGTGACGCCCCGGGTAGCGGCGCTCGAGGTACTCGCCCAGGCGGTTCTCGGCGATCAGCTGGCGGACCTGGTCCTGCAGCGATGCGGGATAGGCCTGGAGGTACTTGAGGGGGATCATGCACGGGTCCGGCGGTTCGCGGAAAACGCCCAGTGTACCGCGTCGGGAGCTCCGGCGGCCGACCGCCGCTTCGGGTAAGATGCGCGCCGTTTCCGATGAGCGGAGTGGGACAGTGGCAAGTACAGATGTGCTGATCGTTGGCGCCGGGGCGGCCGGGCTGATGTGTGCGATGACGGCGGCCGGACGCGGGCGCCGCGTGCGGGTACTCGACCACGCCAACAAGGCCGGCAAGAAGATCCTCATGTCCGGCGGCGGGCGCTGCAATTTCACCAACCTGTACACCGAGCCGGCCAACTTCCTTTCGCGCAACCCGCACTTCTGCAAGTCGGCGCTGGCCCGCTACACCCAGTGGGACTTCATCGGCCTGGTGGCCAAGCACCAGGTGCCGTACCACGAGAAGAAACTCGGCCAGCTGTTCTGCGACAACAAGTCCAGCGACATCCTCGAGATGCTGCTGCGCGAATGCGCCGAGGCCGGAGCGGAAATCCTGCTGGACACCTCGATCGAAGAGATCGCCCGCGACGACGCCGGCTACCGCCTGCGTACCAGCGCCGGCGAGATGCGCTGCGAGTCGCTGGTGATCGCCAGCGG
>NZ_SCND01000145.1:0-13720 GCF_005503585.1 Pseudomonas sp. 2VD | reverse complement strand
ACCTGGTGGCCGGCGAGCTGCTCGAACGCACGGTCGGCGCCCTCGGCTGGCGCGCCGACTGCGTCGGCAGCGGCAGCGAGGCGGTGGCACGGGTCCAGGCGGCGATGGCCGAGGGCCGTCGCTACGACGTGGTGCTGATGGATTGGCGCATGCCCGATCTCGACGGCCTCAGCGCGGCGCAACTGATCCGCCAGTTGCAGGGCGACCTGCCGCCGCCCATGGTGATCATGATCACCGCCTATGGCCGCGAGGTGCTGGCCGATGCGCGCGACCACAGCGCGCCGCCCTTCGTCGATTTTCTCACCAAGCCGGTCACGCCCAAGCAACTGGCCGACTCGGTGCTGCATGCCCTGCACGGTGAACAGGGCGCCCCGGCCAACCCGCCGCCGCGCCCGGTGGAGCGCACCCAGCGGTTGCGGGGCGTGCGTCTGCTGGTAGTGGAGGACAACGCGCTGAACCGCCAGGTCGCCGCCGAGCTGTTGAGCAGCGAGGGCGCCCGGGTGGCCCTCGCCGACGGTGGGCTGGCGGGCGTTCAGCAGGTGCTGGAGGCGAGCGTGCCGTTCGACGCGGTGCTGATGGACATGCAGATGCCGGATATCGATGGTCTCGAGGCGACCCGGCGAATCCGCGCCGACGGGCGCTTCGCCGGGCTGCCGATCCTGGCCATGACCGCCAACGCCTCGCTGGCCGACCGCGAAGCCTGCCTGGCGGCGGGCATGAACGACCATGTGGCGAAGCCGATCGACAAGGAGCGCCTGGTGCTTTGCCTGCTCGGTCATCTCGGCAGGAGCGGCGCCAGGGGCGCGCCGGCAACGGCAGCGGACGCGGGCGAACTGGTCGAGGCGCGGGGCGATATCGTCGGGCGTTTCGGCGGCAGCCTGGAGCTGATCGTCCAGGTGTTGCGGCGCTTCGTTCCGGATATGCAGGACCTCTTCGCCCAGCTCGAACGCCAGCTCGGCGAGGGCGATGTCCAGGGCAGCGCCGCGACCCTGCATACCATCAAGGGCAGCGCGTCCACCGTTGGCGCCAGCGCCCTGGCCGGCCGTGCCAGCGAGCTGGAGCAGGCCCTGCGCCGCGCCGATCCGCGGCGCGGCATGGAAATCCTCGCCGGCATCCGCCTCGACGAACTGCGCACCCTGTGCGATGCCTGCCTGCTCCGCCTGCAGGCGATGTTCGGCGACGTGCAGGCGGAGTCGGCGAGCTGAACCCCCCGATACTCCTGAAGCCCGCCCAGGTCTTGAGCGACATCCTCTTCCTGTCGTTCAGTGCCTTCAGGCGTCGCGCAGCAGGTCGTGGGCGTTGAGCAGGGCGTAGGCGACTTCCGGGCGCTTCTCCAGGCCGCGGCGGATGGCGGCGGGAATCGCCTGGCGGGTCTTGCGGCAGAGCCCCGGCTGCTCCTCGAAGCGCATGCGGATGCCGCGCATGCTGCGCACCTCGCCGAAGGCCGGGGCGATCCGCAGGCGGATGCCCAGTTGTTCCTCCATGCGCCGCAGCAGGTGTTCCAGGTCTTCCAGGCTGCGCAGGGCTTCCAGGCGAGCGGCCAGGCGCTGCTCTTCCTGGCGGGTCAGGAGGAGGATGCGACGGTCCGCGCCGGGCGCCTCCAGGCGCTCGCGTTCGCAGACGCAGGCGCCGGGCGGGCAGGGCTGGCGGAGGGGCGGGGAAGCGCTCATGGCACCATCATAGCCAGGACCGGCGTCCCGCGCCGCTACGCTCCGTCGCCCTCGCGAGCGCGCCTCAGCGCTTCAGCGGCACCTTGGCCTGCTGCTCCAGGCCGCTGAGGATGGCGTAGGCGATCTTCACCCGCTCGGCATTGGGATAGTTGCGGTTGGCCAGGATCACCAGGCCCAGGTCGCGGCCCGGAATGAACGCCACGTAGGCGCCGAAGCCGTTGGTGGAGCCGGTCTTGTTCAGCAGGCGCTGGCCCTCCAGCGCCTGTGGCGCGGGCAGCCTGGCGATCCTGTGTGGTTGCAGCGCCATCGGCGTCGAGTTGCCGGCCTGCAGGCGCTTCAGGGAGATCGGCCAGTCGTAGGCTTCCCAGCCCAGGCCCTGGGTCATGTCGCCGACCTTGTAGTAACCGCGATGAGTGGCATCGAGCGCCTGCGCCCAGGGCCTGTCCAGGCGCTCCGGATGCAGGTTGGCATCGACGAAGCGCAGCAGGTCGGCCGCGCTGGTCTTCACCCCGTAGCCTTCGGCATCCAGCGGGCCGGGACCGACCCGTAGCGGGCGGTCGTCCTTGCCGTAGCCCTGGGCGTACTGCGCCAGCGCCGCCTCGGGCACGTCGAGATGGGTCTGTTCGAGGCCCAGTGCCGGGAACAATTGCTGCTCCATGAGCCGTTCGAACGGCTGGCCCAGGCTGCGCGCGGCGAGATAGCCGAACAGGCCGATGCTCGGGTTGGAATAGAGGCGCTGACTGCCCGGCGCGTAGGTCGGCTGCCACTGGCGGTAGTAGTCGCGGATCTGTGCCTGGTCCTTCTGCACCGAGTCGGGGAACTGCAGCGGCAAGCCGCCGGCGGTATAGGTCGCGAGGTCGAGCAGGCTGATGCCGTCGAAGCGGCTGCCCTGCAGCGCCGGCCAGTGCTGGCTGGCGCGGTCGTCGAGGCGCATCTTGTCCTGGGCCAGGGCATAGCCGGCGAGGGTGGCGGTGAAGGTCTTGCTCACCGAACCGATCTCGAACAGGGTCTCCGGCGTCACCCGGCGGCCGTCCTCTTTCGAGGCCAGCCCATAGCTGAAGTAATGCGGTTCTCCTTTCAGGCTGATGGCCACGGCCAGGCCCGGAATGTCATTGGCCTTCATCACCGGTTGTACGGCGGCGTCGACCAATGCCTTCAGGCGATCCGCCGGGGCCTCGCCGGCAATGGCCGGGGTGGTGGCGAACAGCAGTGTGGAAGCGGCGATGCCGCACAGGCAGGGGAATCTGGTATCGCGCATGAGGATTGGCGTCCTTTGTCGTTGGCTGCATGAGAAACCGCCCCGGGAGCGCTCCTTGATCGGCGGGCGGGGAAAATCTAGGCTTGCGCAGGATTTGCGGCAAACGACGAATACTCGCGGCAGCCATTAGAAAAATTTGGAGCAGAGATTGGTTCGACCCCATTTGCCGCTGAACGCCCTGCGCGCCTTCGAAGCTTCGGCCCGGCACCTGAGCTTCACCCGCGCGGCCATCGAGCTGTGCGTGACCCAGGCGGCGGTCAGCCACCAGGTGAAGAGCCTCGAGGAGCGTCTCGGCGTGGCCCTGTTCAAGCGTCTGCCGCGCGGCCTGATGCTGACCCACGAGGGCGAGAGCCTGCTGCCGGTGCTGTGTGACTCCTTCGACCGCATCGCCGGCCTGCTGGAACGCTTCGAGGGTGGCCACTACCGGGACGTGCTCACCGTCGGCGCGGTCGGAACCTTCACGGTCGGTTGGCTGCTGCCGCGGCTGGCGGACTTCCAGGCGCGCCATCCCTTCATCGACCTGCGCCTGTCCACCCACAACAACCGCGTCGACATCGCCGCCGAGGGGCTCGACTACGCGATCCGCTTCGGCGGCGGCGCCTGGCACGGCACCGAGGCGCTGGCGTTGTTCGAGGCGCCGCTGACGGTGCTCTGCTGCCCGGAGGTCGCCGCCCAGTTGCACAGTCCCGCCGACCTGCTGCAGCACACCCTGCTGCGCTCCTACCGCGCCGACGAGTGGCCGCTGTGGTTCCAGGCGGCCGGACTGCCGGCGCACGCGCCGCTGACCCGGAGCATCGTCTTCGACACCTCGCTGGCCATGCTCGAGGCGGCCCGCCAGGGTGTCGGCGTGGCCCTGGCGCCGGCGGCGATGTTCGCCCGGCAACTGGCCAGCGAGAGCATCCGGCGTCCGTTCGCCACCGAAGTGAGTACCGGCAGCTACTGGCTGACGCGCTTGCAGTCGCGGGGGGAGACCAGCGCGATGCTGGCGTTCAGGGAGTGGTTGCTGGAGAGGGCTGCCGTTGAGGCGCGGGGGAGATAACGGTTATGCAGGCGATTCAAGTGTCGATGAAGAAGTAATCACCTTCCTCGCGCCTTTCTTTATACGCTCGGGCTCTCCCAAGGTTGATACGGTTTGAGGCGTTGGGGTTGTGATTGGAATTGCTGACGGCGTGGTGGATATGGACCGGCTCGTCGGTGTTGCTGATCGCTCCGCTAAGCGTCACTCCCAGGCTGGCGGCATAGGCCCGGCGTGCCGCAACGATCTCGCTCTCGAGCATGCCTGCTTTCCCTGCTGCGGCAACGACGGCAAGTTCGCATAGGCGGCCAGCCTTCCTCGGGGAAACCCTCAGGTCGGCGCCTGCGGACCACAGGGCAAGCAGCGCTTTGGATGGAGCACAGCCATTTCTGCTGCGCTCTTCGATTGTCTCCAGGAGCGGACTCATATGGCCTCTTGAAAACTGTCGGTGGATTGCCAGCAGTATCGACGATGGTGCGCTTAAAGCAACCTGGAGCAGGTGCCGGTTGCGGCGAAACGGCGGATAACGCTTCGCGTTATGCGCCCTACGGGAGCGGTGCTCGGCTCGCCGGCGGAAGGCGTCTACGGCTTTCCGGTTCCCGCGTCGAAATACGACCCGCCGTTGCTCGGCAGTCCCGTCCACATCTCGTCGAGATTGCGGAAGTTCCAGGCTTCCGCCGGCTCGAAGCCGACGATCCGGTCGGTCTGTCCGGCCCTACCCAGGTCTATCACCTGCTGCGGGATCGGCACCTTCGAGCGGGCCGAGAAGAATACCTTGACCCGTGGCGTCAGCAGCGAGCGGCCGTGTTGCTCGAGGACCACGCCGAGGCGCCCGCTTTCCAGCCTGACCAGCGCGCCGACCGGGTAGATGCCCACTGCCTTGACGAAGGCGCGGAACACCTGCGGGTCGAAGTGCCCGTTCCATTCGGCCATGCGCCGGATCGCCTCGGCGGCGTTCCAGCCCTTCTTGTAGGGACGGTCGGAGGTGATCGCGTCGTAGACGTCGCACACCGTGCCCATCCGCGCCAGCAGGCTGATCTGCTCCTGCGCCAGGCCGAAGGGGTAGCCGGTGCCGTCGATGCGCTCGTGGTGGTGCAGACAGACATCCACCACCAGGGCGCTGACCTGGCGGCAATCGAGCAGCATCCGCGCACCGTTCTGCGGATGCCGGCGGACCAGGCCGAATTCCTGCTCGGTGAGTTTGCCGGGCTTGTTCAGGATCGGATCGGGTACCGCCATCTTGCCGATGTCGTGCAGCAGCCCGGCCAGCCCCGCCTCGTGTACCAGCGGGTCGGACAGTTCGAGCTGGCGGGCGAGGGCGATCATCAGCGCGCAGACCGCCACCGAATGCATGTAGGTGTATTCATCCGAGGTCTTCAGCCGTACCAGGCTGACCAGCGCGTTGGGATGGCGCAGCACCGAGGCGGAGATTTCGTCCACCAGGTCCGATGCATGCGCGGTGTCGATGGCCTGGCCCATGCGCGCGTCGTGGAACATGCTGACCACGGCGGCCTTGGCGCGGCCGCAGAGCAGGGCGGCGTGGCGGATTTCCTCCTCCAGGGCGACCCGCGCCGGCGAAGGGTCGGCCGGCATGGTGACCGGCAGGACCGCAGCGGCCGAGACCGCCGCTTCCTCCGGGAGGTCGAGGCCCTTGCCGGCGTCGATCCAGACCTCCTTCACGGCGCTTTCGCGCAGGCGCTGCAGGTCGGACTGGTTGTCGAGCAGGAAGCCGCCCTTTTTCCAGAACGGGTGGTCCAGCCACGAGCCGCAAAGGCTCTGGACGAACATACCGAGGCGAAGCTGGGTTACCGGAATGCGTTTCAGCACGATGGGCTCGACCTCGAGACTGGGCCAGGTGGCTGTCTCCTAACGGTAGCCGAGATGGGCCGGCGGGAGTGAGAGATGCCCGTCAGTTCGTCGGCGTGACCTTCGCTTGGCTGCGTATCGTTCTGTATCCGCGTACTCCCGGCATACAAATCCCTCCGCCGACGGTACAGCCCCGATACATCGCCCTGGCGAAGTGGCCCTATCCAAACCGGCGCCAGCCAGGTCCTCGCGCTGGCGGAGACGGCGGTGGAAACCTACGGCGGCGATAGCACGGGCCAAATCTCAGTCGCGGCGCTCGACGAGCGCGTCCTGGTGTACAGCCATCAAGCGTTGCGCGTTGGGCGTGAGATGGCCGCTGTGCCAGATGAAATGGATCTCGGTGGTGCCATAGTCGCGCAACGGATGCGCGCGGACCTGGTGGTTGCCAGGTAGCGTCGCAAGCACGGAGCGCAGCACCCAGGCGGCACCCATGCCTGCGCTGACGCAGGCGAGCATGGTGTGGTAGGACTCGATTTCCAGCACTGGCAGTTGTTGCAGGCAGTCGGCTTCCTCCAGCCAGCGATCCATGCGGAAGCGGAACGAGCAGTCGTGACGGAACCCATACAGTTCGGCGCAACGCAGGTCGCGCGGACTGGTGATCGGTGGATGATCCAGCTCGGTAACCAGCACCATTTCGTCGACGAAGGCCAGGCTACTTTCCAGGGTCTGAGAGCGCACGGGACCATCGCTCAGGGCCAGGTCTAGCACTCCATCCGAGACCTGCTGCACCAAGGCTTCCGAGGCTTCGCTGCGGATGTCCAGTTCGATCGCGCGGTGGCGTTGGCGGAACCGCCCGATCAGGCATGGCATGAAGGCGACCAGAACCACGTCGAGGGCACCTACCACCAGGCGGCCGCCGCTCTCTTCGTTGCGCATCATGGCCCGGGTACTGTCGCTGAGATCGAGGATTCGCCGGGCATGCTCCAGCAGACGCCGACCGTCCGGCGACAGGCGCAGACGCTGGTGCTCGCGCAGGAACAGCTGGCAACCGAGGTCTTCCTCAAGCTGGCGGATGCGTACGGAGAGACTCGACGGGACACGGTTCAGCGCCTTCGCCGCGGCGTTGATCGAGCCGGTGTGGGCCACGGCGCAGAAGGCGCGGAGCTGAGACAATTGCACCTGGGTATTCTCGCTTTGCGAATCGTTGGCTGAATATTTTTCGATTTCCAGAATACCTTGTCGTTCGCTACCGTTCGCCCTTCCTTACGTCCGGTGATCGGATCCCGGCGTTCCTTCCCGGCTTGCGGGCCCATCGCGTCCGCTCATGGAGAGATTACATGGATCTGCAACTCGCACAGCGCAGGGTGCTGGTTAGTGGCGGTTCGCGCGGTATCGGCCGCGCCATCGTCGAACATTTTCTCGCCGAAGGGGCCGAGGTGGCCTTCTGCGCCCGTGGTGAGGCGGGCGTGGCCGAAGCAGCGGATTGCTTCGGCGAGCGTGCCTTTGGCATGTCTGTGGACATCACCGACCCGCAGCAGGTGCGCGGTTGGGTAACGCGCTCGGCGCTGCACTTGGGCGGCATCGACATCGTTGTGCCCAACGTCAGCGCGCTGGCCGGTGGCGGAGACCTGGACACCTGGCGGCGCGCTTTCGAGACCGACCTGCTGGGCAGCGTGGGCATGGTCGCTGCCGCCCTGCCGTGGTTGAAACGCTCCGAGGCTGCCTCGGTGGTGCTGATCTCCAGTGTTTCCGGCCGCGAGGTGGACATGTTCGCCGAGCCCTATGGCGTGCTCAAGGCGGCTCTGGTCCACTACGGGAAGACGCTTGCCAGCCGCCATGCGGAGGACGGCATTCGGGTCAATACGGTGTCGCCGGGCAACGTCTATTTCGAAGATGGCGTATGGGGCGCGATCGAACGGGATAGCCCGGAAACCTTCGCCCGTTGTCTCGCCGCCAATCCCATGGGGCGCATGGCGCGACCCGACGAGGTGGCGCGGGCGGTGCTGTTCCTGGCCAGCCCGGCGGCCAGCTTCACCACCGGAACCAACCTGCTGGTGGACGGCGGGTTGACCCGGGGCGTGCAGTTCTGAGCAGAGTGCCGGAGGCTCAGGCCTCTACCAGCTCCGGCGCATCCCGCCGCTGTTCCGTCGGCGCATGGGGCGCCGGCTTGCTGAGGATCAGGTCGGCGGCCTTCTCGCCGATCATGATCGCCGGGGCGTTGGTATTGCCGGTGATCAGCGTCGGCATGATCGACGCATCGGCCACCCGCAGGCCTTGCAGGCCGTGCACGCGCAACTGGTCGTCGACCACCGCGAGCTGGTCGTGGCCCATCTTGCAGGTGCCCACCGGATGGAACACGGTGCCCAGGTTGGCGCGGATCCAGGCCTCGATCTGGCCGCGGCTGGAAACCTGCGGGCCCGGTACCAGCTCGCCCTTGAGGTGACGGGCGAAGCTGCGGCTGGCGGCCAGTTTGCGGACCAGTTGGAAACCCTGGACCAGGGTATCGAGGTCGGCAGGGTGGCTGAGGAAGTTGGCTTCGATCAGCGGCCGGTCGTGCGGGTCCGGCGAGTTCAGGCGGACCCGCCCGCGGCTCTGCGGGTGCATCACCGCGACGTGCAGGCTGACCCCGTGGCCGAAGGGGACCAGGCGCTGCGGCTGGTTCTTCAGCGCGGGGGCGACGATCAGACCCAGCTCCGGGGTCTCTGCCTGCGGGTCGAGGCGGAGGAAGCCACCGGACTCGACGGTGTTCGAGGTCAGCGCCCCGCGCCGGCCGAACAGGTACTGCCAGGGCGAGCGCAGCAGCGGCAGCCAGCCCTTCGGCGAGAAACCCAGGCCGTAGCCGAGCTTGGCCTCGGTGCGGTACATCAGCACGATGTCCTGGTGGTCCTGCAGGTTCTCGCCGACCCCAGGCAACTCATGGCGCTGGACGATGCCGTGGCGCGCCAGTTCCGCCGCCGGGCCGATGCCGGAGAGCAACAGGAGCTGCGGCGAGTTGATCGAGCCGGCGCTGAGGATCACTTCGCGGCGTGCCTGCAATTGCACGACCTCGCCAGCCTGGCTGATCTCCACGCCGGTGGCGCGGGTGCCTTCCAGCAGCACGCGCAGGGTCAGCGCCGAGCTGAGGACGGTGAGGTTGGGCCGCGCCAGGGCCGGGTGCAGGAAGGCGCGCGCCGCGCTACAGCGTTCGCCGTTGACCTGGGTGACGTGGAACGGGCCGATGCCTTCCTGGCGCTCGCCGTTGAAGTCGGCGTTGTACGGCCAGCCCATTTCCTCGGCGGCCTGGAAGAACACCTGGTTGATCGGCCCCGGGCTGCGCTGCGCGGCGACGTTCAATTCGCCGCCGCGCCCGTGCCAGGGCGATTCGCCCGGCTCGAAATGTTCCGAGCGGCGAAAGTAGGGGAGCAGCTCGTCGTAGCTCCAGCCACGGTTGCCGAGGGATGCCCAGCGGTCGTAGTCGTGGCGGTCGCCGCGGATGTAGATCATCCCGTTGATCGCGCTGGAGCCGCCCCAGACCTTGCCGCGCGGGCAGGCGATCGGCTGGTTGGCGGTGCCGGGCTGGGCGGCGAAGCGATGCATCCAGTTCCACTTCGGGTTGGCGATCAGGCGGATGATCCCGGCCGGCGTGCGGATGTAGGCGGCGGGGAGCGGCGTGCGGTCGCTGGGGCCGGCCTCGACCAGGCAGACCGAGACGGCGGGATCGGCGGAAAGACGGTTGGCCAGGACGCAACCGGCGGAGCCGGCGCCGACCACGATGTAGTCGAACGAGCGGCGGGCAGTGGAAGTCATGTCGGCACCTTTCTGGGTGTGCTGCCGGGCCTCGCCCGGCGTTCTTTTTCGCCCCGCGCCCATGGGCGCGACGCTACTCCATTGGACGGGGAAGCGCGCCCGGCCGCTTGTCCCAGCCTGCCGGCGGGGTTGACCGAGGCTGCCAGGCGGCGCGCTACAGCCCCAGCAGCGAGCCCATGTCGACCATCAGTTGCAGGCCGACGACGAAACCGTCTCCGCTCAGTTCGCGAGCGCCGGGGTTGTAGTAGTTGTCCGGGTTGAAGATGTACTGCACCGACGGCTCCAGCGCGATGTGCGGGGTCAGTGCGATGTGCGCATTGGTTTCCAGGGCGTACACGTCGCGCTGGCCGAGTTTCGCATCGCCGCCAGCGGCGATCCGCGCCTGGCGCTGGAACTCCAACTGGTGATCGTTCAGGCGCAGGTAGCTGGCCTTGAGGTTGAGCTTGTCCCGCGTGCGGTCGAAGGGCGCATGGTAGGTCAGGCCCAGCTCGGCGAAATGACGGAACGGCTGCTTGTCGTCGGCCGAGACCGACAGCGAGCCGAACAGCCCCAGCGCCCTCGGCGAATCGAGGCGGCCGCCGTCGGCGCGCCAGAACAGCTGCTGGAACTTGAAGAAGCCGCCGGCGCTGCCGTGGTCGCTGGCGCCGGTGAGCGGGTCGACCTGGTTGGCGGTGTTCAGGTAGGCGTTGAGTTCATAGTGCGAGCGGTAGGGATCGAGGCTTTCCTCGCGCTTGTCGCCGATCCCCAGCAGCAGGCTGGTGCCGCTGGCGTCGTCGGTGCCGAAATCGAGGCCATGGCGCTTCTTCAGGTAATCCACCGGGTTGGACTCGAAGGCCCCGGCGTGCAGGTACAGGGTCGGGGTCGCCCGGTACTTCAGGTAGCCGCCCCAGGCGCCGTAGGGCGGCGGCAGGATGCCGGTGGAGGCGTCGATGATCGGGTCGTTGCAGGTGACCACGGTCTCGCAGTTGTAGATCAGGAAATAGCGCCGCGCATTGGTCCGTCCGAGATGGCTGTCGAGGCGTCCGCCCAGCCACTGCTGCTGCCAGGTGAGCAGGCTCAGCTGGTTGGCGCCGATGTCGTTGTGCAGCGGCGCGCCGCCGAAGTAGCTGCCCACCGCGCCCTGCCAGCTCGGCCCGGTGGGCTGACCGGTGCCGCGGTCGAGGATGAACAGGGTTTCCTCGATGTGCAGCGAGGCGCCGTCCAGGCCGGCGAGGGTGGCGAGGTCGAGGTCGGCGCCGAGGAACAGGTCGCCGCTGTTGCCGAAGCTGTGCTGGCGCGGGCCGGTGTCGAGGTTCTTCAGCGACAGGCTCCAGAACTGCGCGTGGGTCTTCACGCCGTGGCGCTGGAGTCGTTCGCCGAACCCGGCCAGCGGGCCGCTGCGGCTGTCTTCGGCGGCCTGCGCGGAGAGACCGAGGAAACCGGCGCAGAGCAGCGCCGGCAAGGTGCGGAGGGTTTTCATGGCAAGGCACTCGTCTTGTTGTTGTTCTGTCGTGCGAATCGCTGTCCGCCCCAAGCGGACAGGTGCATCCGGAGCGAAGGCGGCTCAGGCGCAGAGATAGCCGCCGTCCACCGCCAGCACGGCGCCGGTGACGAAGCTGGCGCCGGGACCGCAGAGGAAGGCCGCGGCGCTGGCCACCTCGGGCGCCTCGCCCCAGCGCGCCAGCGGCGTGCGCTGCATGATCCGGCGGGTGGCCTCGACGTCGGCCTTGAGCCCGGCGCCCAGCGGCGTGTCGATCCAGCCGGGGGCGATGGCGTTGACCCGGATGCGCTCGGCGGCATACTCGCAGGCCAGGGAACGGGTGAGCTGGACGATGGCGCCCTTGCTGGCGCTGTAGGCCGGGCGGTCGGCGGAACCGAAGGTGCTGTACATCGAGGCGATGTTGAGGATGCTGCCGCCGCGCTGCGCCAGCAGCGGCCGGGCCAGTTGGCTGGCGAGCATGGCGGCGCTCAGGTTGAGGCGCAGCACCCGTTCGAAGGTAGCCAGGTCGTATTCCTCGCGGTCGCGGCTGATGCCGGCGTTGTTCACCAGCACATCCAGGCGCGGCAGCGCTTCGAACAGCCGTTGCAGGCGCTGGCTGTCGGTGATGTCCAGTTCTTCCCGGCGAATCCGCGGATGACGCGGTGCGTGCACGCCGTCGGCGTCCAGGCCGAGGGCGACGACTTCGGCGCCGAGTTCGGCGAACTGCATGGCGATGGCCGCGCCGATGCCGGAGCTGCCGCCAGTGACCAGCACCTGCTGGCCGGCGTAGATATCGTGTTGGAAAACCATCGGCGATCGTTCCTTCAGGCGTCGGCCAGGGCCGGGTTGGGATTGACCAGCACCTTGACCTGCGACTTGTCGCGCAGCAGGGCCTCGAAACCGTGCTCGACGGCCTGCTCCAGGGGCACGCTGCGGGTCACTGCGCGGGCCAGGTCGAGGCGGCCGTCGGCGAGCAGGGCGATCAGCTCCGGGTAGGCGTCGCGGTAGCCGACGCTGCCGAGCAGGCGCAGTTCGCGGTTGACCAGGTCGAAGGCGTCCAGCCGGACCTCGCCCATCAGGCTCACCAGCACCAGCTCGCCACCCTTGCGCAGGCTGGCCAGGGCGGCGTCGAGGCTGGCCTGGCTGCCGGCGGCCTCGAAGGCGCAGTCGAGCGCGCCGCCCTCGCGCAGGCGCGCCGCCGTGTCGCCGTCGCGGGCGTCGAGCGCCCGGCTGGCGCCGAACTCCCCGGCCAGGGCGAGGCGCTCGGGACTGACGTCGATCGCGACGATGTCCTCGATTCCGCGCAGGCGGGCGAGCATCACCAGCAGCAGGCCGATCGGGCCGAGCCCGAACACCGCGCAGCGCTGGCCCGGCGCCAGGCTGCTGCGGCGCAGCGCGTGCAGGGCCACGGCGGCTGGTTCGAGCACGGCGGCCTGGCGGAAGCCCACCGCGTCCGGCAGGCGGTGCAGCATGTAGGCCGGCACCCGCGCGCGCTCGGCGAAGCCGCCGTCGCCCATCAGGCCGATGAAGCCCATCGACTCGCAGAGGTTGTAGCGGCCTTCCCGGCAGTAGCGGCATTCGCCGCAGCGGTATTCCGGCTCCACCGCGACGCGGTCGCCGATGCGCAGTCCCTCCACGCCAGGGCCGAGCGCGGCGACCACGCCGCAGAACTCATGGCCGAGGGTCAGCGGCGCGCGGCAACCGGACAGCGGGTGCGCCTCGGCCTGGGGAATCGAGTGCGGGCCGCTCTGGTATTCGTGCAGGTCGCTGCCGCAGATGCCGCAGTAGGCGACTTCCAGTTCGACTTCGCCGGGCCGCGGCGCCTGGCGTTCCAGTTCGCTCAGGCGGAGGTCGCGGGCGGCGTGCCAGCGCAGTGCTTTCATGGTTGGTTTCCTTGCAGGACGGAGGTAGGCGCGCTGCGCTGGCGCGCCAGCACGGCGGGCGCGGTTTCGCGCAGGAACAGCGAGAGGAACGCGGCGAGCAGGGCGCCGCCGCAGGACATCCACATGACGATGGACAGGCCGAAGCGGTCGGCGGCGAAGCCGGCCACGGTCGGCGCGAGGAAACCGCCGACCAGTTCGCCGAGGCCCATGATCAGGCCGAGGGCGGTGGCGATGACGCTGCGCGAGACGGTCTCCGCCGGGATGGTCGCCATGAACAGGGTGAAGCAGCCGAGCCCGGTGTAGGTCAGCAGCAACAGCAGGCCGAGGCTGGTCGCGTTCGGCGCATAGAGCAGCGCCAGCGGGCAACACGCGGCGAGCAGGGAGAACGCCACCAGGGTCGGCCGACGGCCGATGCGATCGGATATCGCCGGTACGGCGAAGCCCCAGACCACCCAGGCGACGCCCAGGCAGCTCATCAGCCTGCCCATGGTCGCCGGGCTGAAGCCGCGGGCGTTGACCAGGAAGGTCGGGGTAAAGGAAATCAGCACGATGAACCAGGTGACGAATACGCAACTGATCAGGGTGCAGAGCAGGATGTTGCGGCTCTTCAGCAGTGCCAGGCGCTTGCCTTTCGCGTCCTCCGCGCGCGGCGCCGGGCGCTGCGCGCGGGGCGGGTCGGGACGCACATGGCGCCAGATCAACCAGGCGATCAGCAGGCCCGGCAGCAACGAGACGATGAAGGCGTGACGCCAGCCGAGGGCTTCGGCCAGGGCCACCAGCAGCGGCGGGCCGACCACCGCGCCGAGCAGGCCGGCCGCCGAGCCCTGTAGCAGGCCCATGTTG
>NZ_SCND01000144.1:0-13813 GCF_005503585.1 Pseudomonas sp. 2VD | reverse complement strand
GCGCTCGGGTTGTGCCTGTTCTACGTGATCGGCTCGCTGTTCTGCGGCTGGCGCCTGTACCAGTCGATCAACGACGAAAGCTCGCCGTTCAGCGCCACTGCGGGTCGGGCGCGTTGCGTCCGAGCAGGTCGAGGATGCGCCGGTTCTTGAACGACGGCGTATGCCCGCCGTATTGCTCGAGCGCGGCGCCACAGAAGGCGTTGAGGAGGATCTCCAGAGTGGTGTAGGCGCCGATCTCGTGGAGGGTCTTGCGCTTGTCCTGGAAGATCTTTTCCCGCGCGATGGCCTTGGCCCGCTGCACGCAGAGCTTGGCCGGGCCGTGCATGTGTTCCACCAGGTCGCCGGCAAGCTGCCCGGCGAGCAGGGCCTGCTGCTGGTCGACGAAGGCACGGGCGGCGGCATTGGTCAGGTGCTCGATGGCCTTGCCGCGGAGGATCGCCAGCTTGCGCCGGCGGGAGTCCCTGGGGCCGAGTTGGCGATAGGTGTCGGGCAGGTCGTCGCCGACCAGGCCGAGCAACAGCGCCTCGACCTCGCTGTATTCGAGCAGCTCCATTTCCAGGCCGTCTTCGAGGTCGATCAGGCCGTAGCAGATGTCGTCCGCCGCTTCCATCAGGTAGACCAGCGGATGGCGAGCCCAGCGCTCGTCGTCGAGTTGCGGCATTCCGAGCTTATGGGTGATCTGCTCGAGCAGCGGCAGTTCGCTCTGGTAGCAGCCGAATTTGTGCTTCTTGTAGCCCAGCGCTTCCGCGTGGCGCGAGGTCCAGGGGTACTTCAGGTAGGTGCCCAGGGTGGCGTAGGTCAACCGCGTGCCGCCGTCGAACTGGTGGTATTCCAGTTGGGTGAGGACCCGGAAGCCCTGGGCGTTGCCTTCGAAGTGGAGAAAGTCGGAACGCTCGGCGTCGCTCATTTCGTCCAGCCAGCCACGTCCGGCGGCTTGCTGGAACCAGTTGCGGATCGCGTCTTCGCCGGAGTGCCCGAACGGTGGGTTGCCGATGTCGTGGGCCAGGCAGGCCGACTGGACGATGACCCCGAGGTCGCTGGGGTCGCACCACTCGGGTAGTTCCTCGCGGAGGATCTCGCCGACCCGCATGCCCAGCGAGCGGCCGACGCAGGCGACTTCCAGGGAGTGGGTCAGGCGGGTGTGGATGTGATCGTTGCTGGAGACCGGATGGACCTGGGTCTTGCGTCCGAGGCGGCGAAACGCGCCGGAGAAGATGATCCGGTCATGGTCCTTGTGGAAGGCGCTGCGGCCCAGTTCATCGTTGCTGTGTACCGGCTTTCCGAGCCGTTCGCGGGTGAGCAGGGTCTGCCAGTCCATCGGGAATTCCAGGGATGCGCTGAGGCGATGCGGACACGCTAACGGTTTGCCTCGGCAAGCTCAATCGTCGCGTTGGGGAAACGGAGGGCGCCGACCGTTGCCGGTCGGCGCATCCTTCAACGGCCTTTCCGCGTGCGCAGGCCGAGCAACAGCGGGGCCAGGGCGACGCCCAGGCGCAGCAGACGCTGCCAGCGTCCGCCCTTGCCAAGCAGTACGCTCAGCAGTGCGGCTCCGCCGGCGCCCCAGAGCGCCGCATTGCCACCGCCGAACAGTTGCTGGCTGAGGTTGTGGCCCAGCCCCTGGGCCTGGCGGAAGGGTTGCACCAGCAGTTGGCTTTCGCGGCGCAATTGCTGGCGCTGCATTTCCAGGCGCAGGCGGATCACCGCCTTGCGCAATTCGCGACGCGACAGGCCGGTCGCGTTCACCGGTAGTTGGCTCATGCGCATTTCCTTGTCATGGCAGCAGTCGCTCGCGGTCGTTGGCCAGTTCTTCCAGGGTGGCGCTGAACGGCGAGCTTTCGTCGTTGATCGACTGGTACAGGCGCCAGCCGCAGAACAGCGAGCCGATCACGTAGAACAGGCACAACCCGAGCGCCGCTGCGAGCCGGTTGGTGTCCCAGAACACGATCAGCACCAGCAGCGACAGGCCGACCAGCAGGAGCAGGGCGAATACCAGGGCCAGCCCGGCGAACAGCAGCAGGCGCAGGGTGTTGGCCTTCTGTTCCTGCAGCTCGATGCCGAACAGCTCGACGTGACCGTGCAACAGGCCGAGGAAGGCGGCGCCGAAGCGCCGCAGGGAGGGGCGGCCGTCCGCCGGGTCCTTTCCTTCGCTCATGGCTCAGCGCCGGCTGACCAACAGGCCAAGCAGGAAGCCGACGCCGGCGGCGATGCCGATGCTCTGCCAGGGGTGTTCGCCGACGTACACCTCGGTGGCGTCCACCGCGGCCTGGCTGCGTTCGCGGACGTTGTCCTTCAGCGAGTCCTTGGTGTCGCGCAAGGTGTCGCGAGCGCGCTTGAGGCTGTCGTGGATCTTGCCGCGGATTTCTTCCGCCTGGTCGCCCGCCACGTCGGCGGTGCTTTGCAGGAGTTTCTCGGTATCGGCGACCAGTGCCTGGAATTCAGCCAACAGTTCATCCTTTGCAGCGTTTGCAGTGGTCTTGCGGGGCATGACGAGCTCCTCTGGTCATGGGGTGTGTTTTTTTCGAGCCGAGCGCGGGGCGGAAGGTTCAACCGGTGGGTAATTTCCGCGCGTTGCCGGTCGCTCCCGGCGCTCCTTTCATTAAAGACTGCCACAGCGTGCCTGTCGGCGCGGCTGCGGCGAGATGACGCCATCCGGCTGCCTCGCAACGGGGCGCGAACTGGTATGGCGCTTGCAATTCCCTGGTGCGCACGTCGGCCGGAATGCCCCTTGCGAGGGCGCCAGGCGCTCCCGGAGGGTACTTCGGGATGAACGTCCAACCCAATGAAAATCAAGGAAAGTCCGGGAGCTTTCCATGCTGCCTCAGGCACCTTGCGAAACGTCCGCCGAAGAAAAGCGGCGGTTCGCACGACGACTACTGCTTCGTCATGGTGCGTTGAAGGACGGGCGTGGGCGTTTCTGGTGCTTTCTCTCTACGCGCGAAGGCTGCCTCAATCCATGGATAACCTGAATAGTGCGGTGCAAGTCCTGATCCACGGCTCCAATACCCTGTTCATCCTGCTCGGAGCGGTGATGGTGCTGGCGATGCACGCCGGCTTCGCCTTCCTCGAGGTGGGCACCGTGCGCCTGAAGAACCAGGTCAACGCCTTGTCGAAGATCCTGTCCGACTTCGCCATCTCGGCGCTGGCCTATTTCTTCGTCGGCTACTGGATCGCCTACGGCGTGACCTTCTTCCACCCGGCGGCGGCGCTGACCGTGGACAGTGGCTATGCGCTGGTGAAGTTCTTCTTCCTGCTGACCTTCGCCGCGGCAATCCCGGCGATCATTTCCGGCGGCATCGCCGAGCGTGCCCGGTTCGGCCCGCAGTTGTGCGCCACGGCGCTGATCGTGGCCTTCGTGTACCCGTTCTTCGAAGGCTTGGTGTGGAACGGCAATTTCGGCTTGCAGGAATGGCTGAAGCTGGAGTTCGGCGCACCTTTCCACGATTTCGCCGGCTCCGTGGTGGTGCATGCGCTGGGCGGCTGGCTGGCATTGGCGGCGGTGCTATTGCTGGGCAGCCGCAACGGTCGCTATCGCGACGGCAAGCTGATGGCGATGGCGCCGTCGAGCATCCCGTTCCTGGCGTTGGGGTCGTGGATCCTGATCATCGGCTGGTTCGGCTTCAACGTGATGAGCGCCCAGACCCTCGCCGGGGTCAGCGGGCTGGTGGCGGTCAACTCCTTGCTGGCGATGGTTGGCGGCACCATGGCGTCGCTGCTGATCGGCCGCAACGACCCGGGTTTCCTGCACAACGGTCCGCTGGCCGGGTTGGTGGCGGTGTGCGCCGGTTCCGACCTGATGCATCCGATCGGCGCGCTGGCTACCGGCCTGGTGGCGGGGGCCCTGTTCGTCTGGGCGTTCACCGCGACCCAGGTGCGCTGGAAGATCGACGACGTCCTCGGTGTCTGGCCGTTGCACGGTCTTTGCGGGGTCTGGGGCGGGATTGCCTGCGGCATCTTTGGCCAGCAGGCATTGGGTGGGCTCGGCGGGGTGAGCCTGGCCAGCCAGGCGCTCGGCAGCCTGCTGGGGGTGACGGTGGCTTTCGCCGGCGGCCTGTTGGTCTATGGGCTGATGAAGGCGCTGCTGGGCATCCGCTTGAGCCAGGAGGAGGAGTACTACGGCGCGGACCTGTCGATCCACAAGATCGGCGCGATCAGCCACGAATGAGGGGGCGGACTTCCTTGGTCCGGCGGGGTATCGGCGGATAACGCCCCAGGCGCTATCCGTCCTGCACGTTGCGAGCGAGGCATCCCGCCATGAAAGAGGCCACCCAAGGGTGGCCTCTTCGTTCCGCCGCGGGGCTCTGGGGAGGGGCGGATGGCCGTAGCGCGGCTATCCGCCGGTCCTGCCGTTACCAGAGCGGCAGCGTGTAGCTGACGATCAGGCGATTTTCGTCGTAGTCGTTGGTGTAGTTGGTGCGCATGGTCGCGTTGCGCCACTTCACCCCGAGGTTCTTCAACGGGCCGCTCTGGAACACGTAGGCGATGTCCATGTCGCGTTCCCATTCCTTGCCTTCGCCCGAGGTGGTCAGCAGGTCGATGTTGTCGCCCTTGACGTAGCGGGTCATGAAGGTCAGGCCGGGAATGCCGACGCCGGCGAAGTTGTAGTCGTAGCGCGCCTGCCAGGATTTCTCGTCCTTGTTGGCGAAGTCGCCGATCTGGATGAAGTTCACCAGGTAGGGGTCGGCGCCGTTGATGTAGGCGAAGCCGGTGTCGCCGCTCATCTTCTGGTAGCCGACGCCGAAGGCGTGGTAGCCGAGGCTGTAGGTGAACATGGCGTTGAGCGCCTTGTTGTCGACGTTGCTGGAGCCGTCGTCGGTGGAGCGCGCCCAGCGGATGTCGGATTTCAGCGACTGCTTGTCGGCGATCGGCAGGGTGTGCACCAGGCCGAGGTAATGCTGCTTGTAGAAGTTGTCGAGCTTGCCGTAGTGGTAGCTGGTGCTGAGGTTGTCGGTCCACTTGTAGCTGCCGCCGGCGAAGTCGAACTTGTCCGAAGTCAGCCCGGAACGGACCACGATGTTGCGCTTGCCGCCGCCGGTGATGGTCATGTCCTCGTTGTCCGAGGAGTCGCGCTGGTTGACCTTCTTCAGGCGCCCGGCGTCGAGGGTCAGGCCGTCGATCTCCATGGAGTTCAGCGCGCCGCCCTGGAAGGTCTGTGGCAGCAGGCGGCTGTCGTTGGGCATGATCACCGGCAGCTTGGGGGTCAGGGTGCCGATCTTCAGGGTGCTCTTCGACGCCCGCAGCTTGGCGGTGATCCCTGCCTCGCCATAGTCGTCCTGGGCGCGGCCGGTCTCGCGGTCGCGCTTGAGCAGGCCGGTGCCACTGCGGTCGGGGCTGGAGTCGAGCTTCACCCCGAGCAGGCCGATGGCGTCGACGCCGAAACCGATGGTGCCTTCGGTGTAGCCGGACTCGTAGCGCAGGAGGAAGCCCTGGGCCCATTCCTCGGCCTTGGACTGGCTGGCGCCTTCCTGGCGGAAATCACGGTTGAAGTAGAAGTTGCGGAGTTCGATGCTGGCCTTGCTGTCCTTGATGAACTCGGCATGGGCCAGGGTTGGGACGGTAATGCTGGAACCCAGCGTGGCAAAAGCCACGGCACGGGCGATCGGGGTCATGCTCATTGTTATTGTCTCCTCGAGCGCTTGGGGCAGGCCGATGGCGGCGGCGTGACGCCACGTCGGCCTGTGACAGCCCGGTTACTTAAGCACTACAGGAAGACGGCCACTGTTAGACATTAGTCGAGGGTGGCCGCGAATTGGCACGAACCCTGTCTAGGACGGGCTTTCCCGCTATTCCAGCCAGTGCGGGAAGTAGCCCAGGGCGGCCTGGACCCGCGCATCGTGCGCCGGAATCACGCTCAGGCGCGGGTCGCTGCGGAGCAGCAGGCGGATCTTCGCCAGTTGCGCGAGGGTGCGCGCGGGATCGCGATCGACCAGGGCGCGGCCGGCGAAGAATTTCTGCCGCGGGCCTTCGACGCCTTCGAGTCGCCAACTGGTGTCGCCGCTGAAGAACAGCCGGCGCCCGCTGTCGAGGGTGACGAACAGACCGACCGAGCCGGGCGTATGGCCGGGCAGGGGGACCAGCACCAGGCGGCCGTCGCCAAACAGGTCGAGGCTTTCGTCGAAGCCCATGAACGGCTGCGGATCGAAGCTGTAAGGTCGCCAGTGCACGCCATGGCGGAATTGGCTGGGGAAGGCGGCCGGCGGGGTGGCGATGCGGCTGAAGGCGATCTCCTCGTAGGGTGCCCAGACCGGTACTTCGGGGAAGTCGACCAGGCCCGAGGCGTGATCCCAGTGTGCGTGGGACAGCAGGATGCGATCGACGCGGATACCGGCTGCGTCCAGTTGGTCGCGCGCCGGGACGACTTTCTGATAAGCGAACAGCGGCGCCGCCCACCAGGGCATGTCGGCGCGGAACTGGGCGTCGATGTCGCGCCCCAGGCCAGTGTCGAAGAGCAGGGTGGCGGCATGGTGCTCGATCAGCACCGCGGTATGGCTGAGCGGCACCCGGCGCACCCAGGAGCCGCCGTCGACGGTGAGCGCATCGAGGGTTTCCACTCCCGAGGTGCGCAACAGGGCGACTCGCATTTCCGCCGCCTGCACCGGCAGGACGAGGAGGGCGATCAACAACGAGGCAAGGCGATACAGGAAAGGCATCAAGATTCACCGGCAGGAAGAAAAGGGGATGGCTGGGGCTCGCCGAATGCCAGCGGCAGGCGGCCGCGCCGCCAGCGCCAGCCTGCGGGGCGCAACGCCAGCAGGCGCTCGGCGCCGGCGGGCCAGGGGATGGATGGCTGCGAACCCGGCCAGAACAGCTCGGCCTCGGCGTGCAGGTGCAGCAGGTCGCCGTTGTCGAAATCGATGAACAGGAGGCCGCAGCGAGGCTCCTGGAGCAGGTTGCCGAGGGTATTGAACAGGCGGTTGCCGGCGTAGTCGGGCAACCACAGGCGGCCATCCGCGCCGAGCCGGAGAAAGCCCGGCGGCCCGCCCCGATGGGAGACGTCGACGCCGCCCCTGAGTGGGTCGGCATGCTGGCTGGCGATGAACAGCGTATCGCTGCGCGAGACCAGCGACAGCCAGCGCGGATCGAGTCCTTCGCCCTGCAACGCGGGACTTGCGACCCTGGAGACGGGCTGATGGCTGCGCGCCTGGATGTACTTGGGACAGTTGCCGAAGGACTGCTCGACGCCGACCGTGAAACCCTTTCCGTCCCGCGCCAGGACCCGTCCATTCATGCGGTTGCGGCGGCGGGTCGGCCATTCCAGGCCGAGGATGCCGAGGCGGGTGCCGGCCTCGAGATTGGCCGCCAGCGGATCGTCCGCTTGCGGCAGGCTGTCGATGCGCAGGCGGGTCGGTTCCGGCGAACGGGCGAAGCCGGGGGGGCCCCAGAGCACCGAGGCGCTGGGGTAGCCGTCGGCGTCGAGGCTGCCCACCAGCAACAGCGGTAGCAGGGCGAAGAACTCCCGATGCTGGTCCGGCATGAAGGTGCGGATCGCGCGGCTGCCGAAGCCGGCGACCTGCTCGCGAACGCCGGCGCGTTCCTGGATCGCCAGTTCGCCGGCGTGGAAGGGGCTCTGTTCCTGGCTCATGCTGCCTCCTGTCGAGCTACAGGCCGGGCATCGGGATGTAGCCGGGCAGCGCGCGGATGCGGGCGATCCAGGCGTTCAGCGCCGGGTAGTGGTCCAGCGCCAGGCCGCCCTCGGGGGCCAGGGCCAGGTAGGGGTAGAGGGCCACGTCGGCGATGCTCGGCTGTTCGCCCTGGGCCAGCCAGCGATGCTCGGCCAGGTGCCGCTCGACCAGGCGCAGCACTTCCAGGCCTCGCTGGTGGGTCTGCTCGCGATCCAGCGGCACGTCGAAGCGGGCGATCAGCCGGGCGCTGGCCGGACCGTTCTGCACCTCGTTGGCCGAATAGCTGAGCCAGTAGGCGATTCGGCCCTGGCTGACGGGGTCGAGCGGATACCACACGGGATCGGCATGGCGTCGCGCCAGATAGACGAGGATGGCATGGGAGTCGCCCAGTTGCAGCTCGCCGTCTTCCAGCACCGGGATCTGCCCGCGGGGATTCATGCGGAGGAAGGCCTGGGTCTTGTGCTCGCGGTTGAGGAAATCGACCGGCCGCAGCGTCGCCTCGCGGCCGATGAGGGAGAGGAACAGGCGGACCTTGTAGGCGTTGCCGGAGAGATCCAGGTCATGGAGTTTCATCTGAGGGTTCCAGGCGGGTATTGGTGTCTGGATATTAGACAGACAGGTCTGTATATTTCAAGGCACGCGTTCGCCTTTTTCCGTCGGTATTCGTCCGGGGAGCGACGCAGAGCGGTTCAAGGGGGCGGCAGGGTCGCGCATAATGGGCCGCTCAGGAGGCTTTCCATGACATCCCGCAAACGCGAGCAACTGCTCAGCACCGCCGTCGACCTGTTCTATCGCGAGGGTTACCACGCCACCGGCATCGACCGCATCCTGGCCGAATCCGGGGTGGCGAAGATGACGCTGTACAAACACTTTCGCTCGAAGGACGAACTGATCATGGCCGCCCTGGAGGTGCGTCGGCAGCGCACCGCCGAACGCATGCTCGAAGCCGAGGCACGGTTGCAGCCGCGCGCGGCGATCCTGGCGGTGTTCGATGGTCTGCAGGAGTTCCTCCAGGACGAGGCGTTCCGTGGCTGTGCCTTCATCCATGCCGCCGCCGAGTTCCATGAGCGCTCGCATCCGATCCATCGCCAGGCGGCCGAGCAAAAGGCCTTCGTCGAAGCCTATTTCCAGCGCCAGCTGGAGCGCCTGGGCGTGCGTTCGGCGGCACTGCTTGCGCGGCAGTTGCAATACCTGATGGAGGGCGCCCTGGTGATGGCGCACATCCACGGGCCGGCGGACCAGGCCCGCGAGGCCCGGCAGGCGGCCGAAAGTCTGTTGCAGGTCGCTGGCATCTGAGCGCGGGTGCTACCATCGCCGCGAAACACTGCACAGGTCCTTTCGATGCCCCCGGAATGCCAACTCTTCGGAACCCTCGGTTGCCACCTCTGCGAAGTCGCGGAGGCGGTGCTGATGCCCTTCGTCGAACATGGCCTGCTGGTCGAACTGGTGGACATCGCCGACGACGAAGCCTGGGTCGAGCGCTATGGCCTGCGGATCCCGGTGCTGCGCCGCTGCGACAATGGCGCCGAGCTGAACTGGCCGTTCGAGGCCGAGCAGGTTGCAGCCTTCCTCAGCCGCTGATGCCTATTCATTCGCGCTAAGCGCGGCACCGCTGGTAACCCCGCGCTCTATGCGCAAACCGGACTGCGTTCCGCTTCCTTCCCCCATGCCGCGCGGTGCCTGGCTTCGGCGATGCTGGCGAAGCGATGCATAGGCGTTTCTCAATGGTTTTCATAGCCTGAGCCTATTGGCTCGGCAGGCTGCGTTCGGCTAGGCCTAAGGGCGATGGATAAACCCTGAGTTCCCTTCAGGACTGACTGGAAACAGCCGGGAACCCGCGTGGCGCAGGACGCGTCGCAGGTCGTTCGGTCCGCTGTCGCGGACCGCCGGGGTGTGGGGTCGGGACGACGAGGCTCGGCGTTTCCTCATAACGAAAGAGGACGCCTGATGAAAACGCCCGCCTGGACGCGCCATGCCCTCTGGGTCATGCCGCTCGCCCTGGGGCTGCAATCCGCCGTGGTCGCGGGGGATGAGCAGCCAAGCAAGACTTCCAGCTATTCGCCGGTGGTGATCAACGAGGACTTCGCCACCATCATGAAGCGCATGACGGCGAACAAGCCGTCGATCGAGCAGGCCCACAAGACGCTTCTCGAGCAGCGTTACGATCTCAGCGACAGGCCGGCCAAGGGTGCCAGCATGACGCGCGGCAAGCCGCTGCAGGAAGGGGTCCGGGTGAAGCTGCCGGCCGGCACCAGCTGGGAGGAGCTGGCCAGGCTGAGCCCCGAGGAAATCCGCAAGCAGGGGCTGTTCCCCGGTGGCTTCCTGCCGCTGCCACACCCCAACCATGCCGAAGGCGGGATGGTCTTTCCCAAGTTCCTCATCGACGAGATCAAGCGCCAGGAAAGCCGCGACCTGACCCGTTTCGACCTCGACTACGACCTGCCGGACCACTTCCTGCCTGAATTCCCGGCACCGATGTTCCTTACCACCCGGCCTGACCTAGGCGATGTGTCCAAGGGCAAGCTGGTGACCATCGACAACTATTTCGAGCTGTTCAACGGGATTCTCAATCCCAAGCAGCTGGAAGGGCTGCGCCTGCTGCTAACGGCCTTTCCGCAGCAGCAGTTCAACCTCACCGACGATCGCCGTAGCGAGCATCCGAGCCGCGGCGTGGCCTGCTTCGACTGCCATGCGAACGGCCACACAAATGCCGCTACCCACCTGGCCGGCGTGCGCCCGCAGCCGTTCCGCCACCGCATCGACACGCCGACGCTGCGCGGGGTGAACATCCAGCGGCTGTTCGGCTCGCAGAGGGCGCTGAAGACCGTCGAGGACTTCACCGAGTTCGAGCAGCGTGCCGCCTACTTCGACGGCGACCCGGTAATCGCCACCAAGAAGGGGGTGAACGTGCTCGAGCGTGGCAGTCAGGTGCATTTCATGGGTGAGTTTCAGGCGCTGCTGGACTTCCCCCCGGCACCGAAGCTGGATGTGGAGGGGCGGCTCGATCCGGGCAAGGCCAGCGAGCAGGAATTGCGTGGCGAAAAGCTGTTCTACGGCAAGGCGGCCTGCGCCGGGTGCCATGCGCCGCCTTACTTCACCGACAACCTGATGCACAACCTGAAGGTGGAGCGCTTCTACGATCCGAAACTGGTCAATGGCGTGATGGCGTCCGCCGACGGGCCGATCAAGACCTTCCCGTTGCGCGGGATCAAGGATTCGCCGCCGTACCTGCACGACGACCGCCTGCTGACCCTGGAGGACACGGTGGAGTTCTTCAACCTGGTGCTGGAGCGCAAGCTGTCCGCGGAAGAGAAGGGCGACCTGGTGGCCTACCTGCGTACCCTGTGAGAAAGACCGAATCGCAGGCAATAAAAAACCCGCCGTTGAGGCGGGTTTTTCGGGATATGGTCGGAGCGACTGGATTCGAACCAGCGACCTTCTCGTCCCGAACGAGACGCGCTACCAAGCTGCGCTACGCTCCGTTTTGTTGGGGCGCATTCTACAGAAAAAGTTTTGGTACACAAGGGGTTAGATGAACTTTTTTTCGAGCCCCGGTTTCCCCGGGCGGAAAAGCAAAGACCCCGTCGCTCGTTCGAGTCGACGGGGTCTTCAGGAAAACCTGTTACGCGACGGTATCAGAGTTCCTTGACGGTGCGGACCTGGTCCTTGTTCACGCGGGCGCGCTTGCCGTCGAGCTGTTCGAACTCGTAGAAGCCGGAATCCTCGTCATAGGAAGGGGTGTCTACGGCCTGGATTTCACGTCCGTCGTTGAGGGTGATCACGGTAGGGCTGGAACAACCCGCGAGGGCGCCGAGGCCTACGGCGAGGAGGAGGGCGGGTAGCATCCGCTTGATCATTGCGCAGTTCTCCTGTGCGGTCAGACTTTGAAGTTACGAGTTTCTGACAGACGAGTTCTAGGAAGAGTTCCCCCCTAAAAACGAGTGTTCCCCCCACCTTCGAGAAAATTCGACTCGACGTCCCTTCCGTTTTACTTCAGTTCGCGGTGATTAGCCAACAGCTCGGGGGTGTTCAGGTTGGCCAGCCGCGGATCGCCCGCGGCCAGCTCGATGGCCTCCGCGCCAAGCGGCAACAGGACGTGGCGTGGGCTACGGTCGCCCTGGCGCCAGGCGTGTTCTATCTCTTCGGCCAGGTGCGTCGGGATCAGGCTGAACAGCGGTTCCCACTGGCCGCCGCAGCGCAGCATCCAGGGGCGCGCCGGTGTGCGGCCGGCGGCCTGCAGCAGGGTTTCCAGCAAGGCGCGGTCGATGCGCGGCGCGTCGCAGGGCAGCACCAGCAGCCAGGGATGCCGGGCCACCGCCAGGCCGGCGCGGATGCCGGCGAGCGGGCCGGGGAAGTCTCGGCTGTCGTCGCTCACCAGACGGTCGGCATAGGCCGCATAGCGTTCCTGGTTGCGGTTGCAGGAGACGATCAGGTCATCGGTGAGCGGGCGCACCAGGCGATGCAGGTGGGCGATCAGGGGCAGGCCCTGCCACTCGATCAGGCCCTTGTCGCGACCGCCCATGCGCTGGCCGCGGCCTCCCGCCAGGAGAAGGATGGAGCAGGGGGGCAGGGCGCTATCGGGCATCTGGGGTCTCCGTGTCGGGCCTGTGATATAACACCGCGATCACGTCCACAAGCAAGGGCCAACCCCATGAGCCACAAGGCCGAAACGGCATTCGTGCCGTTGAACATCGCCGTCCTGACCGTCAGCGATACCCGTACCCTGGAAACCGATACCTCAGGCCAGTTGTTCGTCGACCGCCTGACCGAGGCCGGGCACAACCTGGCCGCTCGCGTGTTGCTGAAGGATGACCTGTACCGGATCCGCGCACAGGTCGCGACCTGGATCGCCGAGGACAGCGTGCAGGTCGTGCTGATCACCGGCGGCACCGGTTTCACCGGCCGCGACAGCACCCCGGAAGCGGTGGCCTGCCTGCTGGACAAGCAGGTGGACGGCTTCGGCGAGCTGTTCCGGCAGATTTCGCTGGCCGACATCGGTACCTCCACCATCCAGTCGCGGGCCCTGGCCGGGCTTTCCAACGGTACCCTGGTCTGTTGCCTGCCGGGCTCCACCAATGCCTGCCGCACTGCCTGGGAAGGCATCCTCGTCGAGCAACTGGACGCCCGTCATCGCCCGTGCAACTTCGTCCCGCACCTGAAACAGGCGGCGCCCTGCGAGAGCCGCGGGTGAGCGGCTGCTGCGAACAGCCGGGGCTGATGCCGGTCGAGACGGCGCTGGAACGGCTCCTCGAACTGGCCGCGCAAACGCCTATCGATACGTGTGAGCAGGTGCCCCTGGAGCAGGCTGGCGGCCGCGTGCTGGCGGTCGACCTGCTGGCCGGCCTGGACCTGCCGCCGTGGCCGAACAGCGCCATGGACGGCTACGCCTTGCGCCTCGCCGACTGGAACGGCGAGCCACTGCCGGTCAGCCAGAAGATCTTTGCCGGACAGGCGCCGGAGCCGCTGCAAGCGGGTACCTGTGCGCGGATCTTCACCGGTGCGCCGCTGCCGGAAGGCGCCGATCTGGTAGAGATGCAGGAAAACGCCGAAGCGCTCGACGATGGCCGCGTGCGCTTCACCCAGCCGTTGCGCGCGGGCCAGCATGTGCGCCCGCGTGGCCAGGAAATCCGCCAGGGCGACCTGGTCCTGCCGGCCGGCACGCGCCTGCGCTCCATCGAACTGGGGCTGGCGGCTTCGCTCGGCTGCGCGACCCTGGAGGTGCGACGCAAGCCGCGGGTGGCGCTGCTGTCCACCGGCGACGAGCTGGTCGAGGCGGGCCAGCCGCTGCAGGCCGGGCAGATCTACAACAGCAACCGTCCGTTGCTCAAGGATTGGCTGCAACGCCTGGGCTGCGACGTGCTCGACGCCGGTATCCTTCCCGACGACCTGGCACGTACCCGCGAGCGCCTGGCCGGGTTGGCCGGGGTGGACCTTATCCTTTCCACTGGCGGCGTATCGGTGGGCGAGGCCGACTTCCTCGGCATGGCGCTGCGCGAAGCCGGCGAGCTGACCCTCTGGAAGCTGGCGATAAAACCCGGCAAGCCGCTGACCGTCGGCCAGTTCCAGGGCATCCCGGTGATCGGCCTGCCGGGCAATCCGGCTTCAACCCTGGTCACCTTCGCCCTGCTGGCGCGTCCCTACCTGCTGCGCCGGCTCGGCGTGGCGCAGGTCGCGCCGCTGCGGGTGGAGGTACC
>NZ_SCND01000143.1:0-13820 GCF_005503585.1 Pseudomonas sp. 2VD | reverse complement strand
CCGCATCCTCGCGCCTCGCGCTATGGCGCTGCGTGCCCCGGTAACAGCCGCGAGTTGGCCGCCTCGGTCGATGCGAAGGTACCGGCTACAGCGGCCGTGTGGGCATCTACGAACTCGTCGATCTGTCTTCCGAGATGCGCGACCTGATCGTGCAGAGAGCTTCCCTCGAACAGATGCATCGGCTTGCCGCCAGCCAGGGACAGCGCAATCTGCGTGAAGATGGCTTGATCAAGGCCTGGTTGGGTATGACCAGTCTTGACGAGGTGCATCGCGTGACCAGCGGCTAAGTCCATGAATTTCATCTACCAAGCCGTCGATCGCAAGGGCAGGCGCGTTCGTGGCGAACTCTGCCTCCCCACGCGCCAGGATGCGCTGCGGCAGTTGCAGCGCCAGGGGCTCACCCCGCTCAGCCTGGAGGTGAAACGCCGCAACCTGGGCTCGCGACGTCGGCTCAAGGCCGAGGAATTGAACATGGCCATCCACGAGCTGGCCACCATGCTCGCGGCGGGAGTGAGCATGGCCGACGCGGTGGAGGCCCAGGAGCGAGGCGCGCGCCACCCGAAGTTGATTTCCGCCCTGCAGGCGATGGCCAATGGTCTGCGCCAGGGGCAATCCTTTCCCGTAGTGCTGGAGAGCGCCGGCCTCGACTTGCCGCGCTATGTATATCAACTGGTGGCGGCCGGCGAGATGACCGGAAACCTCGCAGGAGCTCTGAGGGACTGTGCCACGCAGATGGAATACGAACGGCGAACCCGCGCCGAGTTGCAAGGGGCGCTGATCTACCCTGCGATTCTGGTGCTCAGCGGGGTGCTCGCCGTGGCGACCCTGTTCGTCTTCGTCGTTCCGAAATTCGCCAATCTCCTGAACGAGACCGCCCAGCTTCCGTGGCTTGCCTGGGCAGTGCTGAGCATCGGGGTATGGAGCAACGAGAGTTCCGGCTTGCTGGCGTTCGCCGTCCTGCTGCTTGCTGGCGGCATTGCCGTGGCGCTGCGCAATCCGGCGCTCCGCGCCCATGCGCTCGACCAGTTGGTGCGCCTGCCCGTAGTCGGGGAATGGTTGATGCAGGCGGAAATAGCGCAATGGTCGAAGGTGCTTGGAACCCTGCTGGGAAACCGTGTGCCGCTGGTGGAGGCCCTGGCGCTTTCCGCCGCTGGCGTCCGCATTGCCCGGCAGCGCCGGACCCTGGAGCGAGTCACCCAGGATGTGCGGGCCGGCATCGCCTTGTCGGCAGCGTTGGAGGAGCGCCAGGCGGTGACGTCCATCGGTTCGAGCCTGGTGCGGGTTGGAGAGGCCTCCGGGCAGCTCGCGGAGATGCTGCAGAGCCTGGCGACGCTCTATGGAGAGGCCGGGCAGGCGCGAATGAAAAAGGCCCTGGTGCTGATCGAGCCTCTGGCGACCCTGCTGATCGGCTCTGTGTTCGGCCTGATCATTACCGGCGTGGTACTGGCGATTACCAGCGCCAACGACATGGTGCTTTGAATGCCGGGTATCGATGCCGCGGCTGGTTGGATGAGACGTGAAGTGGAAACCGTATGAACAGAGCTGCACAACAGGGCTTCACCCTGCTCGAGATGATTGTGGTGTTGGTGATTATCGGCATGCTGATGGGGCTCGTCGGGCCGCGACTGTTCAATCAGGCCGACAAGGCGAAGGCGCAGACGGCGGATACCCAGGTGAAGATGCTCAAGGGCGCGTTGCTCACCATGCGCCTGGACATCGGCCGGCTGCCGACCGAAGAAGAAGGCCTGGCGCTACTCAACACGCCGCCTTCCGATGAACGTCTCGGGGCCTTCTGGCACGGGCCCTACCTCGAGGGCGGCGTACCGCTGGACCCCTGGAACCGGCCTTACCTGTACAGCGACAGGCCGAGTGCCGAACAACCCTTCACTCTCTACAGCCAGGGCGCGGATGGGCAGCCCGGTGGGAAAGGCCTGGATGCCGATGTCGGTTACGCGCCCAAACGTTGACCAGGCCGCGTTCACCTTGCTCGAACTGCTGGTGGTGCTGGTGTTCGTCGGGGCCATTGCTGCGGTGGCGTTGCCCGGCCTGGTGAGGATGCAGGAGACCTGGGCGCGCAGGACCGCGCTGGACGATCTGTTCAATCAATTGCAGACCCTGGGCTATCGCGTGCGCAGCGACGGGCGGGAGCTGCTCATTGATGAGAGCGGGGCGGTTCCCGAGCAGTTGCTGCGACTGCCCGATGGCTGGACGGTTACTGCTCGGCCGCCGATACGTTACATGGCAAACGGAGTTTGCCTGGGCGGAAAGTTGCAGGTCCATCATGGGCGCGCGACACATACGCTGCTGCTTCAGCCACCCCTCTGCGCGCCCGGGACGATCCGCTGATGCCGGCGCGGCAGGAAGGCTTCACGCTCCTGGAGGCGGTGGTTGCGCTGACGCTCCTGGCAGTGGTCGGCGGTGCGCTTTTCGCCTGGCTCAACAGTGCCTTTCGGAGCATGCAGCGGGTCGAGGCGGCCGAGCTGCGCATTGAGACGGCCCGGGTGGCGATGGCCTATCTGGAGCGCATGAACCCTGCGCTCGAACCCGCAGGCAGGGTCCGGCTGGGGCATTACCGGCTGGAGTGGCGAAGTTCGCCACTGTCCGCATCGAAAGCGGCGGTGGGCCGCCATAGCGGCAGTCCGGGCATCTACGACGTGACCTTGTTCAGGGTCGTCGCCAGCATCTGGGCCGGCGATGGAACGCCGCAGACGCTGCAACTGGAGCTTCCCGGTTACGTGGTCATCCCAGCGCGACTGGGTGATGGACCATGATCCGCTCGCGACGAAAACAGGGTGCATTCACCCTGCTCGAGATGATCGTGGTGCTGCTGGTCGTTTCCTTCATCGGCACGTTGCTCATGCAAGGGTTGAGCTATGCCAGCAAGGCCAACCAGTCCTTGCACCAGAACCTGGGGCGCGGACAGGTCCGGGCGCTGACCTTCGATTGGTTCCGTGATGCGGTGGAGAACCTGGTCGCTCCCGAGGCTGGCGAGGTCCGCTGGCGTTTGCGAGGGGACGAACTCAGTTTCGAGGCCATGTCTGCCGCGGCCCTGGATCGCCGTGCGGGCATCCCGACGCCCTTGGCCTTCCGGCTCGAGCGGCGGGCAGGAGAGGACCGGACCGAGTTGATCTATGTGCGAAGGCTGGAGGACAGTCGCTGGCCCCTCCTGCATCTGCGCGGCGAAGCTCGCTTCCGCTATCTGGACGGTCACGGCCAGTGGCTCCGGGACTGGCCGCCGAGCGCGCAACTGGCCGATACCCTTCCCGAGGCGATGGCACTGACGGCTCCCGAGGAGCGCCTGTTTGTCCTTGTCGCGGTCGCGCTGCCCAGAGCGAGGCCCGCCGAACATGATTTCTGATGGCGCATGCCGACATGCGGCGTCTGCCCGCTCGTCTGGCTTCGTTCTGGTCGGAGTGGTCTGGTTCCTGGCCATCATGACCCTGCTGGCCAGTGCCGCTGTACTCTGGGTCGGGCGCTCGCTGGATGCCACGGAAAACCGGCGCAAGGCGCTGCTTCGTGAGCTGGAGGAGCATGCCTTGCTGGCGCGGGTCCAATGGCTGGTGGCTACCCAGCGCTATACCGTCGCGGGCCTGAGCGTACCGGGAAATGCTGGCGCCGCGCCGAGCAAGGTGGACATGGACACTTCGATCCTGCCCATTGGCGGGGAGCTGCCTCTGGATGGCCGGGAGTTCTGCATGGCCAATGGCTGGTGCATTGCGCTGCTCGATCGCTCCGCGCGCCTCAGTCTTTCCGGCATCGATCCGCGGGTACTGTCCAGGCTGCTGGCGGGGTTGGGGGTTCCCGCCGAGCAGGTGCAGGTCATGGTCGCCCAATGGTTCAGCTATCTCTATCCCGGCGCCGCTCCACGACTGGGTAGCGCCGCGCAAGCCAGCGACAGGTCCTCTTCGGGCCAGGCCCGGCGCCGTCCGTTGCGCTCGGTGATGGAAGTCTTCCGGCTGGAGGCCTGGCGCCCCTGGGAAGCGCATTTGCTCGACGCCGGTTGGCGCGATCTGGTTGCGGCGGACGAGGCGGCGCTGAACATCAACACCGCGGATGCCCGAATCCTGTCTCTTGCCTGGGGACTACCGGAGGACGCTGTCGGCCGACTGCTGCAAGCCCGCTGGCAGCGTCCGTTCACCCGGATGTCGGACCTGCATGACGTCCTCGGGGGGCATGCGAGGCTGGTTCCCGAGGATGGCTGGGCGCGCCTGGCCAGTCCGGTCCTGTCGATTCGGCTCTACCCGCCAGGAGCCGAGCAGGGGACGGAATACGAGGTCCGCTTCAACTCAGAGCACCGCCTGCTGCCACCCTGGCAGCTTCTCTCGAAGAGGTCCGTGAAGATAAATGATCGCTACTCGAATCCTCCGCTGCATCCCGATATCGCCCCCGGGGTTCTTGCCGCCCCGCTTGTGGCAAGGCCGTGGTAAGGATGGCCGGGCGCAGCTTGAGTGGGTACGTAGAGGTACAGGGTTGGCGCGGCGCGCCCCAGCGCAGTGGATCGTGGATCGGGCGTGGTGTGTCTATCGCTGTCTCGATCTCAATCATGTGCCGCGCTCTGACCGGTATCAGGCACTGGCGTTGAAGCTTGCCGCCCTGGCGCCTTTTCGCCGCGCAGGCCATTACGTAGCCTGGCGGGGTGGCCATGCTCTGGTCTGGTTCTGGGATGAGGAGGTCCGGGAGGCCGTTGCCGAAGACTGCGTCGACCAACCTCGGCGTTATCGCTGTATCCCCGAATCCCTCCTGCAGGCTCCCCCTCGGTCGGTCGCGGAAGGCGAGACGGTTCGGCTGCTTCGGGTTCGCTCCGGGCTGGATCTGCAGGTCTGGAGAGATGACTGCCTTGTCCTGAGCCATTTCTTTCCCAGCCCACCCCAGCCAGAACAATGGGTTCGGTTGCTCCGGGGGCTGGCGGGAATACGCATTCCGGAGAGCCTGGTTGCCGAGCCTGGGGAAGCGCTGGGCCGTCCCTGGGCCGTTCCGGCGGCGGAAGCAACGCTGCTGCGATGGGAGCGTTGGTTGCCGCATGGGCTCATAGCCACCCTGTTGCTGGGATGCGGATTCAATCTGGGGGAAGGTTTGTCCTGGTGGTGGGCCGAGCGTGCGCTGCGAACGCAGTACGACCAGCTGAGCGACCAGGTCTCGCCGATCCTCAGCGCACGCAACCAGGCCTTGCAGACCAATCGGATGGCCACGGAGCTGGGGCGCGCTTTGCAGCATCGCTCGCAGGTGGCGCTGCTGGGACAGGTGGCGGAACTGTTGCCGAAGGACAGTCGGTTGCTCGCCTGGCGCTATCGAGGCTCCGAGCTGGACTTGCGGATTGGCACCGACAGTGTCGACCCGCGTCTCTATGTGCGGCGTTTCATGGAGTCTGGGAGTTTCGAAGATGTCAGGGTGGAACCTTCGCAGAGCGAGGGGCTATCGCTGAGCCTGGTCCTGCGTACGCCGGGGGAGGGTGCCTGATGTCGGACTTCCAGCGATCACTGCAGTTCCAGGGGCGGAACCTGCAACGACAATGGCAGGAAAAACCACTCTTGCGCATGGCCATCTGGAGCCTGTGCCTGCTGCTGGTTGTGCATCTGGTCATGCTCAGCATGGATTGGAGGGAGGAACGAGGGGAGGAATATCGTCGTCTGGCCGGGGAATGGCTCAAGCTCCAGGACGTTTCCCGGCAGACCGCCTGGCCGGAGCGGGCGATGCAGGCGGAGCAGGTCCTGAACCTTCAGCGAGAGCGCTTCTGGCAGGCGCCGAATGCGTCGCAGGCGAGGGCCGATGTGCAGGCCTGGCTGACCGAGCGGGTTCGCCTGGCGGGCGTCCCTGACGCGGAAGTGAGCGTACTGCTTCCTCGCGGCTTCGAGAAGCAAGGGACGATCGCGCGTATCGAGGCCCAGGTTCGCGGGCAGTTGGAGCCAGCCTCGTTCAGTCGGTTGTTGCAGGATATAGAAGCGGAGCAGCGGCAAGTATCGGTGGAGTTTCTGGAACTGAACAATATGTTGTCGCCCATGCTCAATCTACAGTTGTCGTTCCTGTTCGTAGCGGCCTATTGAAGCGGATGCGGATCGGGCAGCACCCGTTTGCCGGAAGAGTTCGGCGGAGGGCGGTGCCCGTCGATGGAGCGAGTTGCCGCCAGGCGGCCGGGAAACCGAATCCGCTCGGGACGCCTGCGATTCGGCTCCCCGGCCCGCCATTGTCGCATTCGCGCAGCGAAGAACGGCCAGTCTGGTCCGGCCTGTAAACAAGTGCAAAATTTTACTTCATGGTCGGCTTGGCACTCCGAGCCGGCTCGTCCATGCTGGAGCACAACTTTCCCATGGATACCATTGCCATGAAGTTCCTGCTGCCCCTGCTGCTGTTATTTCCGCTTTCCACTCTCGCCGACGACAAGGACTACGACCAATGCATACTCGACTACCAACGCACGGCGAAGAGCGGGGTGGCGGTTCACTTCATCACCCAGGCCTGCGACAAGTTGTATAACGACGGTTCCTTCCTGCTGTCGCGGGAAAAGGCTTATTACGAGTGTCTGCTGGAGAACCTGCCGGGGGTGGAGAACAACCTGGCGGCGCAGAAGATCAGGAGCGCTTGCGAATCGAAGTCGCAGAATTGATCTGGCGAGGAGGGGAGCGAAAGTAGCCAGTGAGGTTTCCGACGGCATCGGCAGGATGCCGTCGGGAAAACCGGCTTAGCGTTGCAGCCAGGATTCGACGGTTTCGGAACCGTACTGTTCTTTCCAGGCTTTCAGAACCTTGTGGTTGCCGCCCTTGGTTTCGACGACTTCACCGTTGTTCGGGTTCTTGTAGACCTTCAGGGCGCGGGCACGGCGCTGCGGAGCGGCGCTGACGGTGACCGGAGCCTTGGGGTCGAGGATGGCGATGATGTTGTGCAGGGTCATGCCGTACTTGTCCATCAACGCCTGCAACTTGTCCTTGAATTCCAGTTCCTGCTTCAGGCTGCTGTCGCTTTTCAGCTTTTCCAGCAGGGCCAGTTGCTCCTGAAGTTTGCGCTCTGCCTCGCGGAACTCGGCAAGTTTGGACATTCGTTTCACTCCCGTTCTAAAAATATGGTGCTGGGTTTTGGTGCATTTATAGTGGCTTTACGGACTTTCCGTGTCCGCGGCAAAGGATAAGTCTTTATCTACTGGAAGAACAATATAGTTGCACGGTTTTATTGACTAACGGACTGTGGGGACAGCTTGCCGGATGTTTCCCGGAAGAATATGAAACCTTTATGTCCGTGGGGATAATGCTTCGTACAACCCATGGGAGAGAGATGGCAGAACGGGCCCGTTGTGTGGAAGCCCGTTTTAGAGCAGATGGCGAAGCGCCAGGGGAGAGTCGGGCGAATCAATCGCCCCGATATTCGCAACCGCTGGTGCAAGTTTCGTGGACGCGGACCTTGGAGAGTTCCGGCAACAGCGGCTTGAGTTGTTGCCAGATCCAGCGGCAGAGGTTTTCGCTGGTGGGGTTTTCCAGGCCTGGAATATCGTTCAGATAATTGTGGTCGAGTTGCTCGTAGATCGGCTTGAAGATCGCCTTGATTTCCGCGAAGTCGCGGATCCAGCCGGTATGCGGATCGACCTCGCCTTCGATGTGGATGGCGACACGGAACGAGTGGCCGTGCAGGCGCCCGCATTTGTGGCCTTCGGGGACGTGGGGCAGGCGATGGGCGGATTCGAAGGTGAATTCTTTGAAGAGTTCCACTGTAGTGCGCTCTGGATCGGGGTTATCGGACAACCGGAATGGGGGCGCCATGGTAGCAGGTTTGCGCGCCGGACCCGGTCTGCTCCGACCGGGCGGTCGTTCACCTGAGTTGCAGGCGGCGCGCCAGGCGCGCCAGGTTGGCGCGATCCAGGCCCAGCTCGCGTGCAGCCGAGGCCCAGCTTCCCTGGTGACGGGCCAGGCAGTCCTGGATCAGGTGGCGTTGGTAGGCGTCGGTGGCCGCGCGCAACGAGTGACCGGTCGTTGGCGCGGCGGGCGCGGGCTCGACCACGCTGCGAGGTGGCGCGGGGGTTTCCGCGGGCAGGTCGAGATCCTGCCGATGCAGGGTGACGATCCGCGACCGCTCCGGATTGTGGCCGAGGGCCTTGAGCGAGGCGCGGCCGACCAGGTGCTCGAGTTCGCGCACGTTGCCCGGCCAGCGATAGTCGAGGAGCGCGGCCTGGGCCTCGTGGTCCAGGCGCAGGCTGCGCAGTCCCAGGCGCGGTCGGTTTTCCTCGAGGAAGTAGCCGGCCAGCAGGAGGATATCGCGGCCGCGCTCGCGCAGCGGCGGCACGCGCAAGGGATAGACGCTGAGGCGATGGTAGAGATCGGCGCGGAAGCGCCCGGCACGTACTTCCTCGGCCAGGTCGCGGTTGGTGGCTGCGATCAGGCGTACGTCGACGCGGTGCTCGCGATCGGAGCCGACCCGCTGCAACTGCCCGCTCTGCAGCACGCGGAGCAGCTTGGCCTGCACCGCCAGCGGCAACTCGCCGACCTCGTCGAGGAACAGGCTGCCGCCGTCGGCCAGTTCGAACTTGCCGCGCCGTTCGTTGACCGCGCCGGAGAAGGCGCCGCGCACATGGCCGAACAATTCGCTTTCCACCAGGGTCTCGGGCAGCGCGGCGCAGTTGAGACTGATCATCGGCTTGCCGCTGCGCATGGAATGCCGGTGGATGGATTGCGCCACCAGTTCCTTGCCGACCCCGGTCTCGCCGGTGATCAGTACGCTCAGGTCGCTGTTGGCGACCAGGCGGATTTCTTCCAGCAGCGCCTTGTGCGCGGCGCTCTGGCCGATCATTTCCCGTGGCCGCTCGCCAGCGGCTTCGAGATAGGCCTCGGCGCGCTGGTGCTCGTCCTCGGCGCGGCGGGTCAGGTCGCGCATCCGCTCGCTGGCCTTGACCGTGGCGGCGGCGAGGCTGGCGAAGGCCTCCAGGGTATCCAGGTCGGCGCTGGCGAAGCGCGACGGATCGAGGGTATCCAGGGTCAGCAAGCCCCAGGGCTGGTCGTCGAGGTACAGCGGACAGCCCAGGCAATCATGGATTTCCAGGTGGCCGTGGAGGCCTTCCACCAGACCGTCGTAGGGATCGGGCAGGCCGCAGTCGGCAGGGAAGCGGGTCGGCCCGCGGCGCTCCAGGAGAGCCTCGAGGCGCGGATGTTCGCCGACCCGGAAGCGCCGGCCGAGGGTGTCCGGGCTGAGGCCGTCCACCGCCAGCGGGATCAGGTATTCGCCGTCCAGGCGCAGCAGCGCGGTGGCGTCGCAGGGCAGCAGGTCGCGCAGGGCCTGGAGCAGGCGGCGGTAGCGTTCGTCTTCCGGCAGGTCGCGGGACAGGTCGGCAACCAGCGGGATCAGGGTGGCAAGCAAGGGATTGGTGGTCATTTCGACCTCTTTGCAGTCCTAATGACTCTGAATGGTTGCAGTCATTATGACCTATGCCGGCCTGCAAGGCCCGTGAATTCTGGTAGTTTGCCTTGGCACGCTTCCTGAAATGCTTCGAGGTGAAACAAAACCTTGCATGCGTCAGGAGTCATCTATGTTGTCCAATGCCCAACGTGCCCTCATCAAAGCCACCGTACCGCTGCTGGAGACCGGCGGTGAAGCGCTGATCACCCATTTCTACCGCACCATGCTCGGCGAGTACCCCGAGGTTCGCCCGCTGTTCAACCAGGCCCACCAGGCCAGCGGCGACCAGCCGCGGGCGCTGGCCAATGGCGTGCTGATGTACGCCAGGCACATCGACCAGTTGCAGGAACTCGGCCCGCTGGTGGCCAAGGTGGTGAACAAGCATGTCTCCCTGCAGGTGTTGCCCGAACACTATCCGATCGTCGGCACTTGCCTGTTGCGGGCGATCCGCGAGGTCCTCGGCGAACAGATCGCCACCGACGAAGTCCTCGAAGCCTGGGGCGCGGCCTACCAGCAACTGGCCGACCTGCTGATCGAGGCCGAGGAGTCGGTGTATGCCGCCAGCGCCCAGGCCGATGGCGGCTGGCGCGGCGTGCGGCGCTTTCACGTGGCACGCAAGCAGGCGGAGAGCGAGGAAATCACCTCGTTCTACCTGGAGCCGGTGGACGGCCAGCCGCTGCTGGCGTTCCAGCCGGGACAGTACATCGGCCTGCGGCTGGACATCGACGGCGAGGAAGTGCGCCGCAACTATTCGCTTTCCGCTGCCAGCAACGGCCGCGAATACCGCATCAGCGTCAAGCGCGAGGCGGGTGGACGGGTCTCCAATCACCTGCATGACCGGGTCTCCGAGGGCGACGAGCTGGATCTGTTTCCGCCGGCTGGCGATTTCGTCCTGCGTGACAGCGACAAGCCGCTGGTGCTGATCACCGCCGGCGTCGGCATCACCCCGGCCCTGGCCATGTTGCAGGAAGCGCTGCCGCAGGCGCGGCCGATCCGCTTCATCCATTGCGCCCGGCATGGCGGCGTGCATGCCTTCCGCGACTGGATCGAAGACGTGTCGGCGCAGCACGAGCAGGTCGAGCATTTCTTCTGCTACAGCGAACCGCGCGCCGGCGACAGTGCCGACGCCGAGGGATTGCTGAGCCGCGAGAAACTGGCCGACTGGTTGCCGCAGGAGCGCGACCTGGACGCCTACTTCCTCGGACCCAGGCCTTTCATGGCGCAGGTCAAGCGCCACCTGGCCGACCTCGGCGTACCCTCGCAGCAGTGCCACTACGAGTTCTTCGGTCCGGCCGCCGCGCTGGACGCCTGAAGCGACGGGCCGGCGCGAGGTGCGTCGGCCCTTTTTGGAAAAAGGAGATCGAGATGAACGCTCTGTTCGATTGTCCACGGCGGGTGCTGCGGATCGGTCACGGGCTGCTGGCGGCCGGCCTGGCGCTGCTCGTCGCCGGCGTGATCGCCGCCTATTTCCTCGACCGCTACCTGAACATGCCGGCGCTGGTGTTTTCCCATGCGCTGGTGATCCTCGGCCCGACCCTGTTGAAGATTGGCTATGTGATGCGCCTGAGCGCGCTGTTCCGCATGCGTCGATCCGGTTGGGAGGTCTGCTGTGCAAGTGCTTGATCGTTCCAGGCTGATGGCCATACCGCCGATCTGGCGCCTGGGCTTCCGCCCGTTCTTCCTCGGCGGCGCGCTGTTCGCGGTGCTCGCCATCGCGCTCTGGCTGGCGGCGCTGGCCGGGCTCTGGAGCGGCTGGCAACCGGTCGGTGGCTGGCTGGCCTGGCATCGTCACGAAATGCTCTTCGGTTTCGGTGTGGCGATCATCGCCGGCTTCCTGTTGACCGCCGTGCAGACCTGGACCGGCGTACCCGGCCTGCAGGGCAAACCCCTGGCCCTTCTCGCCGGGCTCTGGCTGGCGGCGCGCCTGGCCTGGCTATTCGATGCGCCGCTGGCGCTGCTGCTGGTGCTGCAACTGAGCTTCCTGCCGCTATTGGCCTGGGCTATCGGCCGCAGCCTGTGGCGGGTGCGGCAGAAGCGCAATTACCCGGTGGTGGGCCTGTTGCTGCTGTTGACCCTGGCCGACGCCCTGGTCCTGCTCGGCCTGTTCGAGGGCAACGACGACTGGCAACGGCGTGCCTCCATCGCCGCGCTATGGCTGATCGCCGGGATGATGAACCTGATCGGCGGGCGGGTGATCCCGTTCTTCACCCAGCGCGGTCTCGGCCGCCAGCAGCAGGTGCCGGCGATCGCCTGGCTGGACAATGGCATCCTGCTGGGCTGCGTGCTGGTGGCGCTGCTCACCGCCGCGGGCGTCACGGCGCAGCCGACGCCCTGGCTTGCAGGACTGTTCGCCGCCCTCGGCGGTGCGCAACTCTGGCGCCTGTGGCGTTGGCGCGATCGCGGCATCTGGCAGGTGCCGCTGCTCTGGTCGCTGCACCTGGCGTATTTCTGGATCGCCGTGGCGCCGCTCGGCATGGCGCTCTGGAGCCTGGGCCTGGCGCTGGTGCCGAGCCAGGCGCTGCACGCGCTGGCGGTGGGCGGCATGGGCGGGTTGATCCTGGCGATGCTGGCACGGGTCACTCTCGGCCATACCGGTCGCGCGCTGCAACCGCCGGCAGCGATGCCCTGGGCTTTCGCCCTGCTCAATCTCGGCTGCGCGGCGCGGGTGTTCCTGCCCAGCCTGTTGCCAGCGAACTGGGCGCTGCCCCTGGCAGGCGGACTGTGGGCTATGGCGTTCCTGCTATTCGCCTGGTGCTACGCGCCGATGCTGTGTCGTCCGCGGGTCGACGGCCATCCCGGTTGATCAGGGGGCTTGCCGCAGACGCCGCAGCTCCTGGTTCAGCCAGTCGGCGGAGTTGCGCGTCTGCCCGGCGCAGCGCACCTGGTAGGGCTTGCCGCTGAGGCTGCTCTGGGTCGCGGCGCGCTCGATGAAGTCCTCGCTGCTGGCGACCAGATCCTTGCGCTCCAGGTAGTCGAGCTTCTTCTGCAGGTGGGCGCGGGCTTCCGCGGCCGGGTATTCGCTGCCGTTGCGGATGAAGGTGCAGCCGCTGTCTTCAACAAAGCTCAGCAAGCGGCCGATCTCCTGGCTCGCCTGCGGGGAGGGCGTGGCCAGCGCCGGCAGGCTCGAGGCCAGCAGCCAACAGGCGGCGCAGGTAGTCCGCCAGGTAATCGTGAAAGCGCGCATCGTTCCAGTACTCCATGTGGCTCAACGGGGTGTGCCGCTTGTACCAGGGACCGACCGGCAGGGCGAGGTCCTCGTGGACGACCGCGGCGTAGTTCTGCAACGGCCGCAGCGGATAGCCGAGCGGATCGGCCGGCGCGTAGACGTTCAGCCAGCGTGCCTGCTGGCGGATCGCCGGGGTCAGGCAGTGGCCGGGAAAGCGGATCGGACAGACCTTCTCGTAGGCGAAGGTGAACAGCGGGATGTTACAACCGAAGGTGACCAGCCCGGCCAGGGTTTCCAGGCCGAGGAAGGGGTCGATCGAGCAACTCGGCGTGCGGTTGAGTTTCTGCTGGTCCCAGATGAAGTTGGATACGATGTGCCCGCCCAGGGAGTGGGCGAGGATCACCAGCGGCGTCTGCGGCCCGACCTTCGCGCGCAGGGCCATGATCCCGCTGCGCACGTGCTGGTGGACCTGCTGGTAGGTGGTGTCGTAGGCGGCGCTGACCTTTCGGTAGCCGCTGGCGTCGCCGAGGAACAGCGTCACCGCCCGGCGCAGCCAGCGCCAGCCCAGCGGCTCGCGCTCGATGCGCTTGAGGTAGTCCAGCTCGCGGGCGTCCAGCACGCTGGCCCAGTACAGGCTCTGGAAGGCCACCTCGCCGGCTTCCGCGCCGAGACGTCGGCGCAGCGCCGCTACCAGTTCGCGGGCGTAGCTGTGCAGACCGTCCTCGTCGCGGCTATCGGGCTGGTCGCCGATGCCGTGGATCAGCGCTACGGCCAGTTTCATGCAGGATCCTTCTCGTCGGTGGCGGCTCAGTCCAGCGCTTGCAGGCGTTCGCCGAGCCGGCCGCCGTCGACCAGTTCGAGGAATTCGTCGCCGAGCCTGCGGCTTTCCGCCATCGCCTGGCGCCAGTAGCGCTCGCGGCCGTCGTCGTCGCCGAGGTAGCGGGTGAAGTCCTTGCGGTCCGGCAGCTTGGCGTGCGGCAGGCGCGCCAGGTACTCGCGCGACGGCGCCAGCAGCAGCACGTCCTGCAGGCGCCCGGCGTCGCCACGGCGCCAGGGCAAGCCCTTGTCGAACCAGCCGGGGATCACCTTGTCGGTGAAGTGCGGGTAGAGCACCACGCCGCGGTCCTCGTAGGGCAGGTCGAGATGGTAGTCGAGCAGGCCGCCGTCGCGGTAGGTGCCGGGGCCGGCGCCAGGCAGGTCGCGGACGCCTTCCATGACCATCGGGATCGAGCCGGAGGCGAGCAGCGCCTGGCGCAGGTTGCCGCCGTCCAGGTGCAGGTAG
>NZ_SCND01000142.1:0-13827 GCF_005503585.1 Pseudomonas sp. 2VD | reverse complement strand
CCCTGGAGACGCTCTACCCGGGCCGCATCGACCTCGGCCTTGGCCGCGCCCCGGGCGCCGACCAGGCGACCATGCGCGCCTTGCGTCGCGATCGCCTGGGCAACGGCGACGACTTCCCCGAGCAGGTCGCCGAGCTGGAAATGCTGCTCGGCCCGCGCCGTTCCCAGCAGAGCCTGCTGGCGGTGCCGGGCGAGGGTACCCAGGTGCCGATCTGGCTACTCGGTTCGAGCCTGTTCAGCGCCCACCTGGCGGCGCAGAAAGGCTTGCCCTATGCCTTCGCTTCGCATTTTGCACCACGTTACCTGCACGAGGCGCTGCGCATCTACCGCAGCAACTTCCAGCCCTCGGCGGTACTCGACAAACCCTACGCGATGATCGGCGTGCCGCTGATCGCCGCACCTACCGACGAAGAGGCCGAGTTCCTCGCCACTACCGCCTTCCAGCGCGTGCTGGCGCTGATCCGCGGCGAGAGCCTGAAACAGAAGCCGCCGGTGGAAAGCATGGCGCCGTTGTGGCTGCCCCACGAGCAGGATGCGGTCGGCAGCTTCTTCGGCCTGGCGGTGATCGGCGGTCCGGAGAAGGTTCGCGCGCGCCTGGAGATCCTCCTGGAGCAGACCGGCGCCGACGAGCTTATCTTCACCAGCGACTTCTACGAGCACGCCCATCGGCTGCGCTCTTGCGAAATCGTCGCGGGGCTGAAAGGGGCGTGATCCGGGGCCTGTAGGGAAAATGATGTAGACCTGCGTGCGGTAGGGTCTTTCGGCGATAGGTTTTTTGGTTCTAAACTTAGAACTAAAAACAATAAGCCAGAGAGGAACCCTGCCATGCCGGTTGCACACCGACTGCTGTTTTCATTGACCGCCTTGCTGGCGGCGACGGCCCAGGCCGCCGTCGACGGCCAGAAACTCTATACCCAGGGCGGCGCCAACCCGGCCGCCGCGGCCTGCGTCACCTGCCACGGCGCCGATGGCATGGGCCTGGCCGCCGCCGGCTTTCCGCGCCTGGCGGGCCTTCCCGCCACCTACCTGAGCAAGCAGCTGCACGACCTCAAGCAGGGCGGCAGTCGCGAGCACCCGGTGATGAAGGGCATAGCCGATGCTCTCGGCGACGACGAGATCCAGGCGCTCGCCAATACCCTCGCGGCAATGCCGGCGCCCAAGCCGGTGGCGCTGTCGCGCGTGGCCACCCCGCGCAGCCCCGGCGAGACCCTGGCGGTGCGTGGCGCCTGGGAGCGCAACATTCCCGAGTGCGTGACCTGTCACGGTCCGGCCGGCAGCGGCGTGGGGGAGGCCTTCCCGCCGTTGCAGGGGCAGGGCGAGATGTACCTGAGCAACCAGTTGCGCGCCTGGCAGCTTGGCACTCGCCGCAACGACCCGAACGATCTGATGGGACATATCGCCAAATCCCTCAGCGAAGAGGAGATCCGCAGCGTCAGCCAGTTCTTCGCCACCCTCGGTCAGGCAGGAGGCCAGCCATGAACATGCCGTCGATCCTTTCCCTGGCCGTCGCCGGCCTGCTGGTCGCTCCCGTCCACGCGGCAACGGCGCCCTCGGAGCCGTTCCAGCCGCCGGCGGAAAGCAGCCTCCCGGACAACGCCTTCGGCGAAATGGTCCGCCAGGGCCAGGCGCTGTTCGTGGAAACCCGGAAGAACGCGCCGCATCTGGTCGGCAACCAGCTCAACTGCGTCAACTGCCATCTCGACCAGGGCCGCCGGGCCAACTCCGCGCCGCAGTGGGCGGCCTACCCGGTCTATCCGGCGTTCCGCGCCAAGAACAACAAGGTCAATACGTTCGCCGAGCGCCTGCAGGGCTGCTTCCAGTTCAGCATGAACGGCAAGGTGCCGGCGGCCGACAGCCCGGAGATCAAGGCCCTGACCGTCTACGCCTATTGGCTGGCGAGCCAGGCGCCGACCGGGGTCAGCCTGCCCGGACGCGGCTATCCGGACGTGGCCCCGCCGGAAGGCGGCTACAGCATCGAGCGCGGCGCCAAGGTCTATGCCGCGCAGTGCGCGATCTGCCACGGCGCCGACGGCCAGGGCCAGATGGCTCTGGGGCAGGCGGTGTTCCCGCCGCTGTGGGGCGCGCAGTCGTTCAACTGGGGCGCGGGCATGCACCGCATCAACACCGCGGCTTCCTTCATCAAGTACAACATGCCGTTGGGCAAGCCCGGTACCCTCAGCGACCGCGACGCCTGGGACGTTGCCGCCTTCATGAACAGCCACGAGCGCCCGCAGGACCCGCGCCTGGTGGAGGGTTCGGTGGAGAAGACGCGGCAGAAGTTCCATGCCAACGACGGCGTCAACCTGTACGGACAGAAGGTCAACGGCGTGCTGCTGGGACAGGGAATCTGACCCTCGTGGCCTGGCGTCCGCAGGACGGAGACCCGGTCCGGCGGAAGCAGGTCGGCGCGGGGGTAGGGCGGATAACGCCAACGGCGTTATCCGCCGATGCCTGGGCCTCGGTCCGGCGGATAGCCGCGGGCGGCTATTCGCCCTACGGGGGCCGGTTGGCGGGTGGGCCCGCGCATCACTCGCGCAGCGGCATTTCCAGCGTCACCCGCAGGCCGTCCGCGCGACTGTCGAAGTCCAGCCGGCATTGGCAGCGTTGCACGATGGCCTGGACGATGGCCAGGCCGAGCCCGCTGCCGCCGCTCTTGCCGTGGCGCCAGAAGCGCCGGGTGAGATGCGGCAGGTCGGCTTCGGCGATGCCCGGGCCGTGGTCGCGGACGTGGAAGCGCGCGCAGCCTTGCGCGGTTTCCACCGCCAGCTCCACCCGGGTGCCGGCGGCGGTGTGGCGCAGGGCGTTGTCCAGCAGGTTGCGCAGCGCGGCGATGGCCAGCACCGAGGGGACTTCCAGCGGCGCCTCGGACAAGCCGTCGGCCAGCCTCAGCTCGAACATCCGCTCATCGCCGTGACCGGCGTCGTGCATGGCCACCCGGGCGGCATCCTCGGCGCTGCACTGCACGCCGTCGTCGAACGACAGGCTGCCTTCCACCCGCGCCAGCAGCAACAACTGGTCCAGCGTCCGGTGCAGACGGTCGGCGCCTTCCTCGGCGTGGGCCAGGGCCTGCTCGGCGGCGGCGCCCTCGGTCATGCGCGCGACCTGCAGGTGGGTCTTGATCGCGGTCAGCGGGCTGCGCAGTTCGTGGGCGGCATCGCCGGTCAGGCGTCGCTCGCGTTCGATGGCCTGGGCGATGCGCTGGAACAACTGGTTCTGGGTTTCCACCAGCGGCTTCAGTTCGCTCGGCAGGGCCGCCAGCTCCAGTGGCTCCAGCGAGTCGGCGCCGCGCCGGGTGAGGGCGTCGCGAATCCGCTTGAGCGGCGCCAGACCCTGGCCGGCGCCGAGCCAGAGCAGGGCCAGGCTGCCGAGCAGGGCGACCGTCACCGGCACCGCGGCGGCCACCACCACCGAGCGTTGCAGCACGTCGCGCTCTTCCAGGCGGTCGGCGGTGCTGACCCGCAGATCGCCGGCCTGCACGGTGAAGCTGCGCCACAGCACGCCGTTGATTTCCTGGTCGCGGAAGCCGCTGGCGGTGCTGTCCAGCGCCCGCTCCGGGGTGGCATGGCTCTGCGCCAGGACTTCGCCGCGCAATGAGCTGACCTGGCAGGCCATGCCGTTGGGAATACCCAGTTGCTCCGCGCTCAGGCGCGTGGTCTGGCCGTCCGCCGGCTGCGGCTGCGGCAACTGCTGGAGCAGGCCGGCGACCATCCGCGCCGAGGCCGCCAGGCGTTGGTCGAAGGAGCGCATCATCTGCCCGCGCAGGTCGCAGAGCATCCAGGCCGCGGCCAGCGACCAGAGCAGGATGAAGGCCGAGCCGAGGATCAGGGTCAGGCGCAGGCGCAGGCTCATGCGTCGTCTCCGTCGCCGCGCGCCGGCCCGAGGCGGTAGCCGAGGCCGCGCACGGTCTGCACGATGGCGTTGCCGAGCTTGCGCCGCAGGTGATGGATGTGGACGTTGAGGGCGTTGCTCTCGACCTCGTCGCCGAAGCCATAGACGCTGTCCTTGAGCTGCTCGCCGCTGAGGATCCGCCCGCGGTTGTTGAGCAATGCCTGCAACAGCGCCTGTTCGCGTCGCGACAGCTCCACGGGGCGACCGTCGAGCCAGGTTTCGCGGGTGCTCGGATCGTAGCTGAGGCGACCGTGTTCGATGACGTTGACGCAGCGCCCGGCGGAGCGCCGTTGCAAGGTATGCAGGCGGGCGCCGAGTTCGCGCAGGTCGAAGGGCTTGAGCAGGTAGTCGTCGGCGCCGGCCTGCAACCCGGCGACCCGGTCGGTCACCGCGTCGCGCGCGGTCAGCACCAGCACCGGCAGGTCGACGCCCTGCTGGCGCAGGCGTTGCAGCAGGCGCAGGCCGTCCTCGTCGGGCAGGCCGAGATCGAGGACCAGCACGTCGAAGCGCGCCACCTGGAGCAGCGCCTGGGTATCGGCGGCGCTGGCCACCCGGTCCACGGTCAGGCCCTGGGCGTTGAGGCCGGCGACGATGCCACTGGCGATCAGGTCGTCGTCTTCGGTGAGCAGTACATGCATGGCGGTATCGCTGGTTAAAGGGATAGGAGTCTGAAGCGGGCGAATTAAGCCAGGATTATGCCCCGCCCGGCGCGTCGCCGGGGTTTTCCCGTGGCCGCGTTAACGGCCTGTTAATCGTCGCTGGCCATGCTGCCGCCGAGTTCATCGTAGAAGGCGTTATCCATGCGTGTGTTGATCCTGCTCCTGATGTTCCTGCTGCCGGGCCTGTCCCAGGCGCAACCGGGCGACGACCTGTTCGCGCCGCGCGGCGCGACGCAGACGGATTTCCTGCCGGTGGAGAAAGCCTTCCGCTTCACCTGGGAGCGCCTCGACGACGGCCAGGTGCAACTGCGCTGGCAGATCGCGCCGGGCTACTACCTGTACCAGAAGCGCCTGCGCTTCGACGGACTCGACCCGGCCTTGCAGCCGCAGCTGCCGCCCGGCGAAAGCCACAGCGACGAGTTCTTCGGCGAGTCGCAGGTCTATCGCCAGAGCCTGGAACTGACCCTGCCGGCGGCCGCCGCCGGACAACTGCGCCTGGGCTGGCAGGGCTGCGCCGATGCCGGCCTGTGCTATCCGCCGCAGAGCCAGGCGCTCGACCTGGGCGGTACCGGCCCTGCCGCCGCCGGGACGAGCGGCGAAGTCGCCGAGGACCAGGGCCTGGCCGGCAGCCTGCAGGCCGGCAACCTGGCCTGGAGCCTGTTGCTGTTCTTCGGCCTCGGCCTGCTGCTGGCGTTCGCTCCCTGTTCGCTGCCGATGCTGCCGATCCTCGCCGGGCTGGTGGTCGGCAGCGGCGCCGGCCCTCGTCGCGGCCTGCTGCTGGCCGGTAGCTACGTGCTGAGCATGGCGCTGGTCTACGCTGGACTCGGGGTGGTCGCGGCGCTGCTTGGCGGCAACCTGCAGGCCTGGCTGCAACAGCCGTGGCTGCTGGGCAGCTTCGCCGCGCTGTTCGTGTTCCTCGCGCTGCCGATGTTCGGCTTCTTCGAACTGCAACTGCCGGCTGCCCTGCGCGACCGCCTCGACGGTCTCAGTCGCGGCCGCAAGGGCGGCAGCCTGGCCGGTGCCGCTGCGCTCGGCGCGTTGTCCGGGCTGCTGGTGGGGCCGTGCATGACCGCGCCGCTGGCCGGCGCCTTGCTCTATATCGCGCAGACCGGCAATGCCCTGCATGGCGGCCTGGTGCTGTTCAGCCTGGGCCTCGGCATCGGCATGCCGCTGTTGCTGCTGGTGACGGTCGGCAGCCGCTTCCTGCCCAAGCCCGGTCCCTGGATGAACCTGGTCAAGGGCGTGTTCGGCTTCCTTTTCCTCGGCACCGCCTGGATACTCCTGCGTCCGCTGCTCGGCGAGGCGCTGTGGATCGGCCTTGGCGGCGCGTTGCTGCTGGTCCTGGCCTACGCCGCGCTGCACACGGCGCGAGGCCTGGCACGGCACGCGGTGCTGTTCGGCGCGGCGGGCTGCATCTTCGGTCTCTGGGGCGCGGCGATGCTGCTGGGCGCCGCGGCCGGGGCAGACGACCCCTGGCGTCCGCTACAGGTGTATGCGGCGGCGAACCGGGGCGCTACGCCGACGGCCAGCGCGCATGAGGCGTTCCTCACGGTCAGCCAGCCGGCCGAGCTGGACCGTCAGTTGGCTGCGGCCAAGGCCGAGGGACAATGGGTGCTGCTCGACTACTACGCTGACTGGTGCGTGTCCTGCCGGATCATGGAGAAACAGGTGTTCGCCAAACCCGATGTGCTCGCCGCCCTGCAGGGCGTGCGCCTGCTGCGGCTCGACGTGACCGCGGATAACGCCGCCAGCCGCGAGCTGCTGCACCGCTACCAGGTACCCGGCCCGCCGAGCCTGATCTGGATCGGCCCGGAAGGCGAGGAGCGCCGCGCGCGCCGGTTGACCGGCGAAGTCGACGCCGGCGGCTTCCTCGCCCATTGGCAGGCGACCCGGGAGCGCGGCTGATGCTGAGTTTTTCCCTGGGGCCGCTGGTGGTCTCGCTGCAACACCTGCTGCTGTTCCTCGCCCTCGGCGCCGCGCTGCTCGGCGGTTGGCTGGCGGCGCGCGGTGGCGGGCGCAACGCCGAGCCGGTGCTGTTCAACCTGTTGTTGCTCGGCCTGCTGGTGGCGCGCCTGGCTTTCGTGGTGCGCTACTGGCCGCAGTACCGCGGCGACTTCGCACAGATGCTGGATATCCGCGATGGCGGTTTCCTCGCCTGGCCAGGCCTGCTCGCCGCTGTGCTCGGCGCGCTGTTCTGGGCCTGGCGGCGACCGGCGCTACGTCGCTCGCTGGGTGTCGGCGCCAGCCTCGGGCTGGCGTTCTGGCTGCTTGGCAGCCTGGGCCTGGGCATCTACGAGCGCGGTACGCGCCTGCCCGAACTGAGCCTGCGCAACGCCGCCGGCGAGTCGGTGCAACTGGCCGATTTCCGGGGCCGCCCGCTGGTGATCAACCTCTGGGCCAGTTGGTGCCCGCCGTGTCGGCGCGAGATGCCGGTGCTGCAACAGGCTCAGGCGGAGAATCCCGACGTGGTGTTCCTCTTCGCCAACCAGGGCGAGAGCGCCGAGACCGTGCGCCATTTCCTCCAGGGCGAGAACCTGCGCCTGGACAACCTGCTGTTCGACAACGGCGGGCAGCTTGGCCAGCAGGTCGGCTCGGTCGCCTTGCCCACCACCGTTTTCTACACCGCCGAGGGCCGCCTGCTGGGCAGCCATCTCGGCGAACTGTCCCGCGGCAGCCTGGCGCGCTACCTCGAAGCCTTCGAGCCGGCCGCTGCCGCCCCCGCAACCAGGAGTTCCGAATGAGACTGCCGCGCAACCTGATCACCCTTGGCCTGGGCCTGACCCTCCTCAACGCCGGCCTGGCCACGGCGGCGGAGGAGCTGCCGGCGCCGATCCGCATGGTCCAGGAGAAGGGCGCCCGCATCCTCGGCAGCTTCGACGCCCCGGATGGCCTGCGCGGCTACGCCGCCGAATACCAGAACCAGGGCATGGCGCTGTACCTGACGCCCGACGGCAAGCACGTACTCACCGGCCACCTGTTCGACGCCCAGGGCAAGGACCTCAGCCGCGAACCGCTGGAGCGCCTGGTGTATGCGCCGCTGGCCAAGGAAATGTGGCAGAAGATGGAGCAGAGCGCCTGGATCGCCGATGGCCGTGCCGACGCGCCGCGCGTGGTCTACCTGTTCAGCGACCCGAACTGCCCGTACTGCACCATGTTCTGGGAGCAGGCGCGGCCCTGGGTGGACGCCGGCAAGGTGCAGTTGCGGCATATCATGGTCGGCATCATCCGCGAGGACAGCGAAGCCAAGTCCGCCGCGCTGCTGGCCAGCAAGGACCCGCAGAAGGCCCTGCACGACCATGAGCAGGCGGGCAAGGCCAGCACCCTGAAGCCGCTGGCGAAGATCCCGGCGGCGGTGCGCAAGCAGCTCGCCGGCAACATGGAACTGATGGAGTCGATGGGCGCCGCGGCGACCCCGGCGATCTTCTATCTCAATGCCGAGGGGCGCATGCAGCAGCAACAGGGCGCGCCGCAGCCGGACCAGTTGGCGGAGATCCTCGGTCCGCGTTGATCCTCCGGGCCGGCGCCGAGCCGCCGGCCATCTATACTCCCTGCGTTACGCCAACCCAGCGGAGCGAGGGCCATGGACGACGCATTCAGCGAGGAAGGCAGCGCGCAGCCGCGCCATGACGCTCAGCGTCCGGCGCTGGCCCCGCGGAGCGACGGTTTCGACATCCACACCTACCATCCCGACTTCGTCGCCGATCCCTATCCGCTGTTGCGGCTGATCCGCTCCCGTGCGCCGGTCTGCCGCGACCAGGCCTCGATCTGGTGGATCAGTCGCTATGCCGATGTCTCGGCGTGCCTGCGCGACCGCCGTTTCTCCGCCGACCCCGCTCGCCTTGGCGCCGCCGGCGTCCGCCAGGGCGGCGCCAGCTGGTTCGGCCACCAGCAATTGCAACCGCTGGCGCGCTTCTACGACAACTTCATGCTGTTCAATGACGCGCCGCGGCACACCCGCCTGCGCAGGCTGTTCGCTCCGGCCTTCGGCCCCGACGCCGTGCGCCGCTGGGAGGCGTGCATCGAGGCGCTGGTGGAAGAGCTCCTCGACAGCTTGCTGGAGCGCCGCGAGCCCGATCTGCTCAGGGACTTCGCCGAACCGCTGACGATCCGGGTGGCCGCCGAGCTGTTCGGCTTTCCCCGCGAAGATACCGGGCAACTGCTGCCCTGGGGCCGCGACCTGGCCGCCGGGCTCGATCTCGCCGCCAGCCACGGCGATGCCGGGCAGATCAACCGCAGCGCGGCCGCCTTCAGCGACTACCTGCAACGCCAGGCGCGCGGCTGGAGCGATGGCTCTTCGCGCCCGCCGTCCGGCGCGGCGCCGAGCATCCTCGACGGCGCCGCGATGCTGGAGGCCGGACTGGGCCTCGAGGACCTGGTGGCGGCCTATGCCATGGTGTTCATGGCCGCGTTCGAAACCACCATCAGCATGGTCGGCAACGCTACGCTGGCGCTGCTCACCCATCCCGACCAGCTCGACCTGCTGCGGCGGTGCCCGGAGCTGGCGGCGAACGCGGTGGAGGAACTGCTGCGCTTCGACGGCGCGGTGCGCGGCGGCGTGCGTTGCACCCTGGAGGAGGTGGAGATCGGCGGCCAGCGGATTCCGCCTGGAGAGAAGGTCTGGCTGAGCTTCCTCGCGGCGAACCGCGACCCGGAGATGTTCGCCGCCCCCGACCGCCTGCAATTGCAGCGAGCGAACGCCAAGCAGCACGTGGCGTTCGCCCATGGTCCGCACTACTGCCTGGGCGCGTACCTGGCCCGGCTCGAATTGCAATGCGCATTGCGCGGCCTGGTGCGTCGCCGTTTCGCCCTGGCCTCGGAACCGACGGACCTGCGCTGGCGGCGCAGCTCGGTGTTCCGCACCCTGGAGCGCTTGCCGATCGTCCCGGAAGGCGACGCTCAGAAGACCTGCGAGTAGCGCAGGATCAGCCGGCTGCCCTCGCTGCGGTTGCGTGCGCCGTATTCGTGATAGGCATTGAGGAACAGCCGCGACTTGCCCCAGCCGAACATCAGCGCCGGGCCGATGGCATCGACCTGCTCGCGGGAGTCCGGGCGGTCGTGCCCGTCGACCCGCTCGTCGGTGATCTGTCGCAGGCTGTAGCCGGACAACCCGACTCGCCAATGCGCATCCAGCGCCAGCGATACCGAGTAGTTGGCGTGGAACGCCTGGCCCGGCTGCAGGTAGTCGTCGGCCAACGGCGGCGCCGGGTCGCGATTCTTGCCCGGCAACAGGTACTGCAGGCGAGCGCTGGCTTCCCAGCCTTCGGCGAATTCCCAGGTCAGCGCGTAGTGCGGGTTGAAGCTCCAGTGGTTGCTGCCGGGATTGATCGCCCGATGCCTGTCATAGCGCCCGGTGGGTAACTGGAAGGCGAGGTTCAGGCGCTGCCAGTAGGGCCGGCCGAACAGCTCGGTCTGTGGCCATTGCAGGATGAACGGACTGACGATCAGGTTGCCGAGGCCGTTGGCGCTGCCAGCGTGGGGTTCGAAGTCGGGATCGGCGAGCAGCACCGGGACGAGGATTTCCGCGCCGTAGTAGGCGCCGAACAGCTGGTGCTGGCTGATGTGGGCGAAGTGGCTGGTGGCGAGCAGGGTGCGCAGGCGATTGTCGAGCGGGCGCCGGTGACCGTTGGCGTCCATGAAGTCGTCGGCCTCGTAGATATTCACGAACTGCTGGAACAGCGTGCCGGGCAGGGCCTTGCCGTCGAGGAAGGAGGTCTGGCCGAGGTTCATCCCCGGCAGCGCGGCGATAGCCTGGAACGAGGGCAGCAGTAGGGGCAGGGCCAGCAGGCTGGCCCGGATGCGGGTGGTCATGGGCGTGTCCTTCTTGTTGTTGTTTTCCACGGGGCAGCGCGTCAGTCCGGCAGGTAGTCGGGCTGGCGCTCGGGGCTGGCGCGCTGGAAGGCTTCGAGCGCCAGGCAGCGCCCCTCCAGTTCGAGCAACGCCGGGTAGGGCGCCAGGTCACAGCCCATGCGCCGGGCGTTGGCCAGTTGCGGCACCAGGCAGCACTCGACGATGCCCGCTGCGGCGCCGGCGAAGAAGGCGCCGCGACGGTGTCGGTTCAGCAGGGTCTCCGCCGCCGCCAGGCCCTCGGCGACCCAGTGCGCGTACCAGCGCTGGCGGTCCTCGGCGTCTATGCCGAGGACCTGGGTCAGGTACTTGAGCACCCGCACGTTGTTCAGCGGATGGATGTCGCAGGCCACCAGCAGGGCCAGTTCCAGCGCCTGGGCGCGATGCAGTGGGTCGAGAGGGATCAGGCGCGGTTCGGGCTGCACGGCGTCGAGGTAGTCGATGATCGCCAGCGACTGGCTGAACCGACGGCCGTCGGCGTCGACCAGGGTCGGCAGCGCGCCCATCGGGTTGCGCTGGCGGTCGGCCGGGCGCAGTTGCTCGCCCTGCCGCAGGTTGACCGGCACTACCTGGTAATCCAGACCTTTCAGGGCCAATGCGATACGCACCCGATAGGACGTGGAGCTGTTGAAGAAGCTGTAGAGCTGCATGGGAAGTCCTGTTCAGAGAGTGACGGAAGAAGGCCTGGCCCGGCGCCGGCCCAGGCGATGCACGGCCACGGCGGCGAGCAGCGCCGGGATCACCAGCAGGGCGAGGATGCCGCTGAAGCCCAGGCCCAGGCCGAGCAGGGCGCCGCCGCTGAGGGAGCCGACGATCGAGCCGATGCGGCCCAGGCCGAGGGCCCAGCTGACCCCGGTGGCGCGGCTGCGGGTCGGATAGAAATCGGCGGCCAGGGCGTTGGCGCCGACCTGCGAGCCGCTGATGCAGAAACCGACGCCGGCGACGCACAGCGCCAGCAGGGCGAAGCTGTGGTAGAGGCTGGCGATGCCGAGGATGAACAGGGCGCCGCCGACGTAGGCCAGGCTCAGCACCCGGTGCGCGTCGAAGCGATCCATGGCGCTGCCCAGGAGGAGTGCGCCGAGGGTGCCGCCGAGCTGGAACATGGCGCTGATCGTCGCCGCCTCGCCGAGACTGAAGCCGGTGCCGCCGATCAGCGTCGGCAGCCAGTTGGTCAGCAGGTAGATGATCAGCAGGCCCATGAAAAAGGTGGCCCAGAGCAGCAGGGTGCCGCCGCGCAGCTCGGCGCCGAGGATCTGCCGCAGGGGCGAGGTGCCGTCGGACTCGTCGGCGGGCAGTTCGAGGCGCCCGGCCCAGCCGTCGGGCAGGCGCCCCAGGCGTTCGAGGATGCGCCGCAGGCGCGCCGCGTCCGGTGCGCGGCGGGCGAGGAAGCGCACCGACTCCGGCAGGCATGCCCAGAGCAGCGGCAGGCTCGCCAGGGGCAGGCCGCCGCCGAGCAGCAGCACGCTTTCCCAGCCCAGCGCCGGGACCATCCGCGCGGCGAGCAGGCCGCCCAGCGCCGAGCCGAGGGTGAAACCGCAGAACATTGCGGTGACCATCAGCGCGCGGTGTCGGCGCGGGCAGTATTCGGAGGTCAGGGTGATCGCGTTGGGCATCGCCCCGCCCAGGCCGAGGCCGGTGAGAAAGCGCAGCAGGGCCAGGGTTTCCACCGAACCGGCGTAGGCCGAGGCGAGGCTCCAGCCGCCGAAGAACAGCACCGAGAGCAGGAGCACGCTCTTGCGTCCGAAACGGTCGGCCAGCGGGCCGGCGGCGAAGGCGCCGAGGGCCAGGCCGGCCAGCGCGGCGCCGAGGATCGGGCTGAGTTGCGCCGGGCTCAGTTGCCAGTCGTGGGCCAGGGCCGGGGCGATGAAGCCGATGGCGGCGGTGTCGAATCCGTCCATGGCGACGATCAGGAAGCACAGCGACAGGACTCGCAACTGGAAGGCGGAGATCGCCTGCGCATCGATGAAAGCCTGTACGTCGATCTTGTTGTTCTTGTCGGGCGTAGGCATGAGCGTTCCTCGGCCGTCGCCGCGGCGACGGCCCGGATGAAGGGCAGGGTGGGCCCGCGCCGTGCGCGGGCGGTGGGTCAGACCACGCGGACGCTGAGTTCGCCGAGGCCGTCGATGGCGCCGAGCATCCGCTCGCCGCGCTCGACCGCGCCGACGCCTTCCGGGGTGCCGGTGAAGACCAGGTCGCCGGGGCGCAGCTCGAAGAAGCGCGACAGGTAGCTGACGGTTTCCGCCACCGACCAGATCAACTGGTCGATGTCGCTGCGCTGGCGATCTTCGCCGTCGACCTGGAGGCTGATGGCGGCGTGGCGCGGATGGCCGACCTGGCTGGCAGGGTAGAGCGGGCCGATCGGCGCCGAGCGGTCGAAGGCCTTGCCGATCTCCCAGGGCCGGCCCATCTCGCGCATGCGCATCTGCAGGTCGCGGCGGGTCATGTCCAGGCCCACCGCGTAGCCCCAGACGTGTTGCTCGGCCTGCTCCAGGGGGATGTCGCAGCCGCCCTTGCCGATCGCCGCCACCAGTTCGATCTCGTAGTGGTAGTTGCCGGTCTGGCTCGGGTAGGCCAGCTCCAGGGTGCTGCCGGCGGCGACCGGGACCACCGCGTCGGCCGGCTTGCAGAAGAAGAACGGCGGCTCGCGCTCGGGATCGAAGCCCATTTCCCGGGCGTGGGCGGCGTAGTTGCGGCCGACGCAGTAGACCCGCCGCACCGGGAAGATTTGGTCGCTGCCATGGATGGTGAGGCTGACGGGCGCTTCGGGCGCGAAGAGATGGTTCATGGGACGGGTCCTTCAGTGGGCGAGGGTTTCGCGGGATTCGCGGAGGATGCCGAGCGCCTGCTGCACTGGGCGGTCGGAGAAACTGAACAGCACGCAGTCGGTGGCGCCGGCTTCCAGGCGCAGCTCGGCCCAGGAGGGCACGACGAACAGATCCTTGGCCTCGAAGGCGAAGCGCCGGCCGCCGATCTGCGCCACGCCGCTGCCTTCCACCACCGAATAGACGCTGGCGTCGGTGCTGCGCGCGGGCTGCCCGAGGAAGCCGGCCGGCAGCAGTTGCAGGCAGGTGGCGATGGTCGGCATGGCCCAGCCGCCGGTGGCCGGGTTGACGTAGCGCAGCTTGTGGCCTTCCCAGGGATCGGGCCGTTCGAGGCGCGCCAGGCGCTCGAGGGCCTCGCGGCTGCGCGCGTAGGGGTAGCTGAACAGCGGCGAGGTCGGCGTCGTCGGCTGATGGCGCAGCGGCAGCATGTTGCTGCCGTAGCGGGCGAGGCTGTCGCCTTCGCCACGTCGCAACGGCTGCACCGGTTCATCATGGTTTTCGGCGAAGGTGGCGCCGAAGAAACGCAGCATCGGGATGTCCAGGCCGTCCAGCCAGACCACCGGCTCGCCGCCTTCCGCGGCGGGGCGGTTGCCGTGGTCGTGCCAGGTCCAGGAC
>NZ_SCND01000141.1:0-13866 GCF_005503585.1 Pseudomonas sp. 2VD | reverse complement strand
GAGCACCTGTTCAACGTCGGCCCCGGCGCGTTCAACCCGCCGCCCAAGGTCGACTCGGCCATCGTCCGCCTCACCCCCTTCGCCGAGCCGCCCCATCCGGCACGCGACCCGAAACTGCTCGAACGGGTGGTCCGCGAGGCCTTCAACCAGCGCCGCAAGACCCTGCGCAACACCCTCAAGCCTCTCCTGAGCGTCGAGGACATCGAGGCCGCAGAGGTCGATCCGACCCTTCGTCCCGAACAACTCGACCTGGCCGCATTCGTCCGCCTGGCCAACCGGCTGGCCGAGCTGCCAGGCAATCGTTAGTCTGATGAGACACTCGTCAGGAATCAGGCAAGCCGTATGAGCGATACCCAGCACCAGGTCAACGTCAGGGTCGACACCCGCTACCTTCCGGAACAGTCCGCCCCGGAGCAGAACCGTTTCGCCTTCGCCTACACGGTGACCATCGAGAACCAGGGCGAGGTTCCGGCCCAACTGCTGTCGCGCCACTGGATCATCACCGACGGCGACGGCCGTACCCAGGAAGTTCGCGGCGCCGGCGTGGTCGGCAAGCAACCGCTGATCGCCCCCGGCGCGCAACACACCTACACCAGCGGCACGGTGCTGGCGACCCGGGTCGGCAGCATGCGCGGCAGCTATCAGATGCTCGGCAGCGACGGAATCGCCTTCGACGCCGCGATCCCGGTGTTTCGCCTGGCCGTACCGGGAGCGCTGCACTGATGGCGGTCTACGCGGTAGGCGACCTGCAGGGTTGCCTGGATCCCCTGAAATGCCTGCTGGAGCGCGTCGCCTTCGACCCGGCCAAGGACCGCCTGTGGCTGGTCGGCGACCTGGTCAACCGCGGCCCGCAGTCCCTGGAGACGCTGCGCTTCCTCTATGCCATGCGCGAGTCGGTGGTCAGCGTCCTGGGCAACCACGACCTGCACCTGCTGGCGGTAGCGCACAAGTCCGAGCGCCTGAAGAAGTCCGACACGCTGCGGGAAATCCTCGAGGCGCCGGACCGCGAGCCACTGCTCGACTGGCTGCGTCGCCTGCCGCTGCTGCACTATGACGAACAACGCAAGGTCGCCCTGGTGCATGCCGGCATCCCCCCGCAGTGGAGCCTGGAAAAAGCCCGCCTGCGCGCAGCCGAGGTGGAGCAAGCATTGCGCGACGACCAGCGCCTGCCGCTGTTCCTCGACGGCATGTACGGCAACGAGCCGGCCAAGTGGGACAAGAAGCTGCATGGCATCGATCGCCTGAGGGTGATCACCAACTACTTCACCCGCATGCGTTTCTGCACCGAAGATGGCAAGCTCGACCTGAAGAGCAAGGAAGGCCTCGACACCGCGCCGCCCGGCTACGCCCCCTGGTTCAGCTTCCCTTCGCGCAAGACCCGCGGCGAGAAGATCATCTTCGGCCACTGGGCGGCCCTCGAAGGCCACTGCGACGAGCCCGGCCTGTTCGCCCTGGATACCGGCTGCGTCTGGGGCGCGCGGATGACCCTGTTGAACGTTGACAGCGGCGAACGCCTGAGCTGCGATTGCGCCGAACAGCGCGCGCCGGCCAGACCCGCCGCCACGCCCGCATGAATCCCCGGCGTCCGGTGGACGCCCTGTACACAGGTACCCTGACATGAGCGACACCTTCCAGCGCATCGCCCCCGAACAGGCCCGCCAGCTCCGCGAAAACGGCGCCCAGGTGGTCGACATCCGCGACCCGCAGAGCTTCGCTGTCGGCCACATCAGCGGCTCGCGGCACATCGACAACCACTCGGTGGCGGACTTCATCGCCGCCGCCGACCTCGACGCTCCGCTGGTGGTGGTCTGCTACCACGGTAACTCCAGCCAGAGCGCCGCCGCCTATTTCATCCAGCAGGGCTTCAGCGACGTCTACAGCCTCGACGGCGGCTTCGAGCTATGGCGCAGCGTCTATCCCGCGGATACCAGCAGCGGCGAAGCGGAGTAGGCCGCGCCGCTACCCCGCCAAAAAAACTGTAACTTCTCTCGCCTTTCTTCCTTTACTCCGTCCAGAACGAACTATTCTTTTCCTCAGGCCATCCAAAACAGGGGAGAGCCGGCACACCGGCTTCCGGGCCATCGGCTGTGACCGTTAGGAGCGCTGGCGGAAAGGGAAGCACCGTGCAGCGACGGAGTCTGGGGGATTCTCGCCGGCCTGGCTGGCGGCCCCCCCGCACCCGCACGACCGATCCCGCGCCGGCTCACTGCATCGAGCGAGGAGACGTCATGAGCATTTTCAGTCACTTCCAGGAACGCTTCGAAGCGACCCGCCAAGAGGAATATTCCCTCCAGGAATATCTCGACCTCTGCAAGCAAGACAAGACAGCCTATGCCTCTGCCGCCGAGCGCCTGCTGATGGCGATCGGCGAGCCGGAATTGCTGGACACCTCGGTGGACTCCAGGCTGTCGCGGATCTTCTCCAACAAGGTGATTCGCCGCTACCCGGCGTTCGCCGACTTCCACGGCATGGAGGAATGCATCGACCAGATCGTCGCGTTCTTCCGCCATGCGGCCCAGGGCCTGGAGGAGAAGAAGCAGATCCTTTACCTGCTCGGCCCGGTCGGCGGCGGTAAATCCTCCCTGGCGGAAAAACTCAAGCAACTGATGGAGAAGGTGCCCTTCTACGCGATCAAGGGCTCGCCGGTCTTCGAGTCGCCGCTGGGCTTGTTCAACCCCGACGAAGACGGCGCCATCCTCGAGGAGGACTACGGCATCCCGAGGCGCTACCTACGCTCGATCATGTCGCCCTGGGCAACCAAGCGCCTCAACGAGTTCGGCGGCGACATCAGCCAGTTCCGCGTGGTCAAGCTGTACCCCTCGATCCTCAACCAGATCGCCATCGCCAAGACCGAGCCCGGCGACGAGAACAACCAGGATATATCCGCGCTGGTCGGCAAGGTCGACATCCGCAAGCTGGAGGAATATCCGCAGAACGACGCGGACGCCTACAGCTATTCGGGCGCCCTCTGCCGGGCCAACCAGGGCCTGATGGAATTCGTCGAGATGTTCAAGGCCCCGATCAAGGTCCTGCACCCGCTGCTGACCGCGACCCAGGAAGGCAACTACAACAGCACCGAAGGCCTCGGTGCCCTGCCCTACAGCGGCATCATTCTGGCTCACTCCAACGAGTCGGAATGGCACAGCTTCCGCAACAACAAGAACAACGAGGCCTTCATCGACCGCATCTACATCGTCAAGGTGCCGTACTGCCTGCGCGTGGCGGACGAGATCAAGATCTACGACAAGTTGCTGGTCAACAGCTCGCTGGCGCATGCCCACTGCGCGCCGGATACCCTGAAGATGCTCTCGCAGTTCTCCGTGCTGTCGAGGTTGAAAGAGCCGGAAAACTCGAATATCTACTCGAAGATGCGGGTATATGACGGCGAAAACCTGAAAGATACCGATCCCAAGGCCAAGTCGATCCAGGAATACCGCGACTCGGCCGGGGTCGACGAAGGCATGGCCGGGCTTTCCACCCGCTTCGCCTTCAAGATCCTCTCCAAGGTATTCAACTTCGACCCGCACGAGGTAGCGGCCAACCCGGTGCACCTGCTCTACGTCCTCGAACAGCAGATCGAGCAGGAACAGTTCCAGCCGGAAACCCGCGAGCGCTACCTGCGCTTCATCAAGGAATACCTGGCGCCGCGCTACGTCGAGTTCATCGGCAAGGAAATCCAGACCGCCTACCTGGAGTCCTACAGCGAATACGGTCAGAACATCTTCGACCGCTATGTGCTGTACGCCGACTTCTGGATCCAGGACCAGGAATACCGCGACCCGGAAACCGGCGAGATCCTCAACCGCGCCGCCCTCAACGAGGAACTGGAGAAGATCGAGAAACCCGCCGGCATCAGCAACCCGAAGGACTTCCGCAACGAGATCGTCAACTTCGTGCTGCGCGCCCGCGCCGGCAACAACGGCAAGAACCCGAGCTGGCTGTCCTACGAGAAGCTGCGCGTGGTGATCGAGAAGAAGATGTTCTCCAACACCGAGGACCTGCTTCCGGTCATCAGCTTCAACGCCAAGGCCAGCAAGGAGGACCAGCAGAAGCACAACGACTTCGTCAAACGCATGGTCGAGCGCGGCTACACCGAGAAGCAGGTCCGCCTGCTGTCGGAATGGTACCTGCGGGTTCGCAAGTCGCAGTAGTCTGCCATCGGTACGGTCGCTGCGACCGTACCGGTCGCCGTCGCATTCGGACCTCGGCGCCTCCGCTCCGGCGGGGCGCCACAGGCCCTGAGGAGCATTCATGAGCTACGTCATCGACCGGCGTCTGAACGGCAAGAACAAGAGCACGGTGAACCGCCAGCGCTTCCTGAGGCGCTACCGTGAACACATCAAGAAGGCCGTCGAGGAGGCCGTCAGCCGGCGTTCCATCACCGACATGGAGCACGGCGAGCAGATCAGCATTCCCGGGCGCGATATCGACGAACCGGTGCTGCACCATGGCCGCGGCGGGCGGCAGACCGTCGTCCACCCCGGCAACAAGGAATTCACCGCCGGCGAGCACATCGCCCGCCCATCCGGCGGCGGGGGCGGCCGCGGCGGCGGCAAGGCCAGCAACAGCGGCGAAGGCATGGACGACTTCGTCTTCCAGATCACCCAGGAGGAATTCCTCGACTTCATGTTCGAGGACCTGGAGCTGCCCAACCTGGTCAAGCGCCACATCACCGGCACCGACACCTTCAAGACCGTCCGCGCCGGCATCAGCAACGACGGCAACCCGTCGCGCATCAACATCGTCCGCACCCTGCGCTCGGCCCATGCGCGGCGCATCGCGCTGTCCGGCGGCAGCCGGGCCAAGCTGCGCGCGGCGCTGAAGGAACTGGAGCGGATCAAGCGCGAAGAGCCGGACAACCTCGGCGATATCCAGGAACTCGAGCTGGAAATCGCCAAGCTCCGCGCGCGCATCGACCGGGTACCGTTCCTCGACACCTTCGATCTCAAGTACAACCTGCTGGTCAAGCAGCCCAACCCCACCTCCAAGGCGGTGATGTTCTGCCTGATGGACGTCTCCGGCTCGATGACCCAGGCGACCAAGGACATCGCCAAGCGCTTCTTCATCCTGCTCTACCTGTTCCTCAAGCGGAACTACGAGAAGATCGAAGTGGTGTTCATCCGCCACCACACCAGCGCCCGCGAGGTCGACGAGGAGGAGTTCTTCTACTCCCGCGAGACCGGCGGCACCATCGTCTCCAGCGCGCTGAAGATGATGCAGGAGATCATGGCCGAGCGTTATCCGACCCATGAGTGGAACATCTACGCCGCCCAGGCCTCGGACGGCGACAACTGGAACGACGACTCGCCGGTGTGCCGGGACATCCTCCTCAAGCAGATCATGCCGTTCGTCCAGTACTACACCTACGTCGAGATCACCCCGCGCGAACACCAGGCCCTGTGGTTCGAGTACGAGCGCGTGCGCGAAGCCTTCGAAGACAGCTTCGCCCAGCAGCAGATCGTCTCGGCATCGGACATCTACCCGGTGTTCCGCGAGCTGTTCCAGAGGAGGCTCGTCGCATGAGCAAGCGCCAGCCCATCGCCACCGGCTCGGAATGGACTTTCGAGCTGATCCAGCAGTACGACCGGGAAATCAGCAGGATCGCCGAGCGCTATGCCCTGGATACCTATCCGAACCAGATCGAGGTGATCACCGCCGAGCAGATGATGGACGCCTACGCCTCGGTGGGCATGCCGATCGGCTATAACCACTGGTCCTACGGCAAGCACTTCCTCAGCACGGAAAAGAACTACAAGCGTGGCCAGATGGGCCTGGCCTACGAGATCGTGATCAACTCCGACCCCTGCATCGCCTACCTGATGGAGGAAAACACCCAGTGCATGCAGGCGCTGGTGATCGCCCACGCCTGCTACGGGCACAACAGTTTCTTCAAGGGCAACTACCTGTTCCGCACCTGGACCGATGCCAGTTCGATCATCGATTACCTGGTGTTCGCCAAGCAGTACATCATGCAGTGCGAGGAGCGCTACGGGATCGACGCGGTGGAAGACCTGCTCGACTCCTGCCACGCCCTGATGAACTACGGTGTCGACCGCTACAAGCGGCCCTACCCGATTTCCGCGGAAGAGGAGCGGCAGCGGCAGAAGGAGCGCGAGGAACTGATCCAGCGCCAGGTCAACGACCTCTGGCGGACCATCCCGCGCGTCGGCGGCAAGGACAAGGAACAATCCATGGCGCGCTATCCGAGCGAGCCGCAGGAGAACATCCTCTACTTCATCGAGAAGAACGCGCCGCTGCTGGAGCCCTGGCAGCGTGAGGTGATCCGCATCGTGCGCAAGATCGCCCAGTATTTCTACCCGCAACGCCAGACCCAGGTGATGAACGAAGGCTGGGCGACCTTCTGGCACTACACGCTGCTCAACGATCTCTACGACGAAGGCCTGGTCAACGACGGCTTCATGATGGAGTTCCTGCAATACCACACCAGCGTGGTCTACCAGCCGTCCTTCGACAGCCCCTACTACAGCGGCATCAACCCCTACGCCCTGGGCTTCGCCATGTACCGCGACATCCGCCGCATCTGCGAGGATCCTACCGACGAGGATCGCCGCTGGTTCCCGGATATCGCCGGCAGCGACTGGCTGGCCACACTGAAGTTCGCCATGAAGAGCTTCAAGGACGAAAGCTTCATCCTCCAGTTCCTCTCGCCCAAGGTGATTCGCGACCTGAAGCTGTTCAGCATTCTCGACGACGACCAGAAGGACGACCTGCTGGTCGCGGCGATCCACGACGAAGCCGGCTACCGCACCATCCGCGAGACCCTGGCGGCGCAGTACAACCTCGGCAACCGCGAGCCGAACATCCAGATCTGGAACGTCGACCGTCGCGGCGACCGCTCGCTGACCCTGCGCCACCAGCAGTTCGACCGCCAGCCGCTGAGCGACTCCACCGCCGACGTGCTCAAGCACCTGCATCGCTTGTGGGGCTTCGATATCCACCTGGAGACCCTGCAGGGCGACCAGCTCGTGCAGACCCACCACATGCCGCCCAAGGGCGCTAGCGAGGGCGAGGAAGGCTACCCGCGCCTGGACCTGATCATCCCGCCCATTTGATCGGTTGACGTCCGCCCCGACCGCCGGCCAGCATGCCGGCACGGTCGGGGCCGCCCACAGCAGAACAAGAAGCCGGCCGTCCACGGGAGCCGCCATGCGCCTGTTCGCCATCGTCCTGCTCTGCCTCGTCCTGGCCACCTGCGCCAGCCACATCCCCAGCGCCCGGGTGACCCATCCGGCCAGCGCCGGATTGCCCGGCCTGCAAGGTTTCCAGTTGATGCCGCCGGAACAGGCGGTCGACGCCCTGCCCTACCGCAACCGCTATCCGCTGATAAACGCAGAGCTGCGCCAGGGACTGGCGGCCCACGGCTACCACGAGAGCGCTACCCCGCAATTCCGCGTCTACTACTGGCTGGCGCTGCGCGACGCACCTCTGGAATTCCGCCCCGACCTTCCGCCCACCTCCGGCATGGGGCCTTATCTGGCGATCCACCGCCTGCGCGACGAAACCGGAACATTGCGCGTGCGCCTGGTCGACCTGGAGGAGCGCGTTCTCTGGGAAGGTATGGTAAGCACCGGCCTCAGCCCCGCCAGGGCCAACCCGGAACAGCTCGAACTGGCGGTCGGCGCCCTGCTCCGGCAGCTTCCACGCGCCCGCTAGGACACCCTGGGGTAGACTTCCGCCTATCACGCGGAGGATTCCCATGCAGATTTACAAGGTCGGCGGCGCCGTGCGCGATCGCCTTCTCGGCCGTCCGGTCACCGATATCGACTGGGTGGTGGTCGGTGCCAGCAGCGACGAGATGCTAGCCCGCGGCTACCGCCCGGTGGGCGCCGACTTCCCGGTCTTCCTTCATCCGCAGAGCGGCGAGGAATACGCCCTGGCGCGCACCGAGCGGAAGAGCGGGCGCGGCTACGGCGGCTTCACCTTCCATGCCAGCCCCGAGGTGACCCTGGAGGAAGACCTGACTCGCCGTGACCTGACCATCAACGCCATGGCCGAGGACGAACAGGGCCGGGTAATAGATCCCTACGGCGGCCAGGCAGACCTCGAGGCGCGCCTGCTGCGCCACGTTTCCCCGGCGTTCGCCGAGGATCCCCTGCGGGTCCTGCGCGTAGCGCGCTTCGCCGCCCGCTACGCCGGCCTGGGCTTCCGGATCGCCGCCGAAACCCTCGCCCTGATGCGCCAACTGGCGGAATCCGGCGAGTTGCAGGCGCTGACCCCGGAGCGCAGTTGGAAGGAAATTTCCCGAGCCCTGATGGAACCCAACCCCGAGGTCTTCATCCAGGTCCTGCACGACTGCGGCGCCCTGGCCGAACTGATCCCGGAAGTCGAGGCGCTGTTCGGCGTACCGCAGCCGGCGGCCCACCATCCGGAAATCGATACCGGCGTCCATGTCCTGTCGGTATTGCAGCAATGCGCCCGCCACCGGCAGCCGCTCAGCGTACGCTGGGCTTGCCTCCTGCACGACCTGGGCAAGGGACTCACCAGCGAAGCGGACTGGCCCCGCCATATCGCCCACGAGGCTCGCGGCGTGCCGTTGATCGATGCGGTGAACCAGCGCTTCAGGGTGCCGCGCGACTGCCAGGAACTGGCGCGCCTGGTGGGCGAGTACCACACCCACGCCCATCGGGCGCTGGAGCTGCGCCCGAATACACTGCTGGAGCTGTTGCAGAGCTTCGACGTGTATCGCCGCCCGCAGCGTTTCGAGGAGTTCGTCGCCGCCAGCGAGATGGACGCGCGCGGCCGCCTCGGCCTGGAACAGCGGGACTATCCGCAGGCCGCCTACCTGCTCGGCGCGGCGCAGGCAGCGCGGGCAGTCAGCGTGAAGCCGCTGGTGGAAAAGGGCTTGAAGGGCGCGGAACTGGGCGAGGCGCTGAAGCGTGCGCGCCTCGCCGCACTCAAGGCCTACAAGGAAGAACGCGGAAAGGCCTGAAGCAGCGCTTCGGGAGTCAACGCCTGGCCACGCCATTCGAATGGCGCCGGCCAGAGCTTCTGCTGGATCCTCGTCTCGCGCCAGAGATCGCCCAGCGGCTGGCGGGCGACCGGATGCTCCAGGTTCGGCGCCAGCTCGGACAAGGGCCAGAGCACGAAAGCGTTCTTCAGCACTTCGGCGCGCGGCAGCACCAGGCCATCGAAATCGCCCACCAGGTCGCCGTAGAACAGCACGTCGATATCCAGCGGCAGCCCCTTGCGCTCTGGCGCATAGCGGCCATTGTCGGCCTCGATGTGCTTGAGTCGCAGGCTCAGTTCGGCCAGCGGCAGATCGGTGCGGGCAGACACCACCAGGTTGAAGAACGGCCCGCTCTTGATACCCACCGGCTCGCTCTCGAACACCGGCGAGCAACGCAGGTCATGAAGGAAACCGGCCAGCGCATCGAGGCCGGCACGCAGGTGGCGCTCACGCTCGACATTGCTGCCGAGGCCGAGGTAGACCGGGATCAGCGACATCCGCGTTCGATCTCCACGCCAACGCCACGGGCCGCCGGCACCGCGCCGGGCTTGGTCACGCGGATGCGCAGCCAGGGAATGCCGCGCTCGCCCATCAGTACCTCGGCGAGGCGCTCGGCGAAGGTTTCCACCAACTGGAAATGCGATTCCCGGGCGAACTCCTGCACCCGCTCGGACAACGCGGCATAGTCCAGCGCCAGGGCGAGATCGTCGCCCGCGGCGGCCGGACGGTTGTCCCAGCCCAGGGTCAGGTCCAGGCGCAGGCACTGACGGATGCCGCGCTCCCAGTCGTACACGCCGATGACGGTATCGACCTCCAAGCCTTCGATAAAAACTCTGTCCACTTCGCTACCCGCTCCAAGGGATGCCACGACAAGCGTGCGCCGCCCCGTTAGAATCGAGGACATCCTCGTCCTCGGTGGAATCCATGGTCTGGCTACTGGCGATCCTCGCCTACCTGCTCGGTTCCCTCTCCTTCGCCGTCCTGCTCAGCCGCTGGTTCGGCACCCAGGACCCGCGCGCCAGCGGTTCCGGCAACCCCGGCGCGACCAACATGCTGCGCGTCGCCGGGAAGAAACTCGCCATCCTGACCCTGCTCGGCGACGTCGGCAAAGGCCTGTTGCCGGTGCTGGTCGCCCGCTGGCTGGGGCTCGGCGTGATGGAGGAGGCCTGGGTCGGCATCGCCGCCGTGATCGGCCACCTGTATCCGCTGTACTTCAACTTCCGCGGCGGCAAGGGTGTCGCCACCGCCGCGGGCATGCTCCTCGGCCTCTATCCGCCGGCCGTACTGCTGGCCGCAGCGGCCTGGCTGCTGACCTTCAAGCTGTCGCGCACCAGCTCGCTCGCCTCGCTGGTGGCCACCCCGCTGACCCTGCCGTTGCTGGCCTGGCAGCAGCCCGGAGCGCTGCTGCCGATGACCGTGCTGACCGGCCTGATCGTCTGGCGGCACCGCGCCAACTTACGCGATCTGTTCGCCGGCCGCGAACGGCATTTCTAATCCATAAAAGGAAAAAACTTCATGCAGTCTGGCCCAGCTGCGTCATCGACACCTGCCTGACTGCGACCTGGCGGCCACTCAGACCGCCGGCAGCGACTCCATCGGCCAGCGCGGCTGGACGCTGATCGCCGGGCCGTCATGCTGGCCGGCGAGCAGGCGCTGGCAGCCGGCGTAGGCAATCATCGCGCCATTGTCGGTGCAGAAGCGCGGGCGGGCGTAGAACACCTGCCCCTTCATTTCGCCGAGCATCTTTTCCAGGCCGCTGCGCAGCGCCTGGTTGGCGCTGACGCCGCCGGCGATCACCAGGTTCTTCAGGCCGGTCTGCTTCAAGGCGCGACGACACTTGATCAGCAGGGTCTCGACCACCGCGGTCTGGAACGCCAGGGCGATGTCGCAGCGGGTCTGCTCGCTGTCGTCGCCGGCCTCGACGCAACGCTGCCAGGTGTTCAGGGTAAAGGTCTTGAGCCCGCTGAAGCTGAAGTCCAGGCCGGGGCGATCGGTCATCGGCCGCGGGAACACGAAGCGGCCAGGAGTGCCGCGCTCCGCCAGGCGGGCGATTTCCGGACCACCGGGATAGCCCAGGCCGATCAGCTTGGCGGTCTTGTCGAAGGCTTCGCCGGCGGCATCGTCCACCGATTCGCCAAGCAACTGGTAGCGGCCGATACCGTCCACCCGCACCAACTGGGTGTGACCGCCGGAAACCAGCAAGGCGACGAACGGGAACCGCGGCGGCTGCTCTTCCAGCATCGGCGCCAGCAGGTGCCCTTCCATGTGGTGCACGCCGACCGCCGGCACGCCCCAGGCGAAGGCCATCGCCTGGGCACAGGAAGCCCCCACCAGCAGGGCGCCGACCAGGCCGGGACCGGCGGTATAGGCGATCGCGTCGATATCCGCCGGCGTGCAGCCGGACTCGTCGAGCACCTGGCGGATCAGCGGCAGCATGCGCTTGACGTGGTCGCGCGAGGCCAGCTCGGGCACGACGCCGCCGTAGACGCGATGGAGGTCGATCTGACTGAACAGCGCGTCGGCCAGCAGGCCGCGTTCGCTGTCGTAAAGGGCGACGCCGGTTTCGTCGCAGGACGTTTCCAGTCCCAGCACGCGCATGGGCTTGAGCCTTAGAGCTTGGCAAATACGAAGCCGCGCATGATAATCGGCGGCTTTGCGCCAGACCAGTGTTTTTCGATCGGAGGCTTTGCATTCCTCCGGCCGAACCGTTAATATCCGCAACCCTTGAAAACCGACGTATCCGCGCCACCTTGCCGGAGTACGTTCAACCCCCGGTAATCAGTGAAGGTACGACCTGGATGCCAGCCGTCAAAGTAAAAGAGAACGAACCCTTCGACGTAGCCCTGCGTCGTTTCAAGCGCTCCTGCGAAAAAGCAGGTGTACTGGCTGAAGTTCGCAGCCGCGAGTTCTACGAGAAGCCCACTGCCGAGCGCAAGCGCAAGGCCGCTGCCGCAGTGAAGCGCCACGCGAAGAAAGTACAGCGCGAACAGCGCCGTCGCGAGCGCCTGTACTGATCCACTCGACGCCCACGCGTCAGTGATCGTGCCTCAGCCCGGCCCCGGCCGGGCTTTCGGCTTTCCGCCATGAGCGAAATCAAATCCCGCCTCCTCGACGCCGTCAAGGTCGCCATGCGCGCCCAGGACAAGCCGCGGCTGACCACGTTGCGCCTGGCCCTCGCGGACATCAAGCGCGTCGAAGTCGACGAACGCATCGAGGTGGATGACGCCCGAGCCCTGCTGATCCTCGACCGGATGATCAAGCAGCGCCGCGACGCCCAGCGCCAGTTCAGCGACGCCGGCCGCCAGGACCTCGCCGAGGTCGAGGCCGCCGAGATCCTCGTGCTCCAGGACTTCATGCCCAAGCCCCTGGACGACCATGAGATCGACGCCCTGATCGAGCGCAGCATCGTCGACAGCGGCGCCCAGGGTCCGCAGGACATGGGCAAGGCGATGAACCTGCTGCGACCGCAGGTCCAGGGTCGCGTCGACATGGCACAGGTCAGCCAGCGCCTGAAGGCGCGCCTCTCCTCCTGAAACACCGCGCCGGCCTGATCGGCCCGGCGATAATTGCTATGCTGCCGCTCTGCGCCCACGCGCCGTCGTTTTCGAGAACACCATGGCCGGCCTGATACCGCAAAGCTTCATCGATGACCTGCTGAACCGCACCGACATCGTCGAGGTGGTGAGTTCGCGCATCCAGCTGAAGAAAACCGGCAAGAACTACAGCGCCTGCTGCCCGTTCCACAAGGAAAAGACTCCCTCGTTCACCGTCAGCCCGGACAAGCAGTTCTACTACTGCTTCGGCTGCGGCGCCGGCGGCAACGCGCTCGGCTTCGTCATGGACCACGACCAGCTGGAGTTCCCCCAGGCGGTCGAGGAACTGGCCAAGCGTGCCGGCATGGACGTGCCGCGCGAGGAACGCGGCGGACGCGGGCACACGCCGCGCCAGCCGACCGACTCGCCGCTCTACCCGCTGCTCAGCGCCGCCGCCGAGTTCTACAAGCAGGCGCTGAAAAGCCACCCGGCGCGCAAGGCCGCGGTGAACTACCTGAAGGGCCGCGGCCTGACCGGCGAGATCGCCCGCGACTTCGGCCTCGGTTTCGCCCCGCCCGGCTGGGACAACCTGCTCAAGCACCTGGGTGGCGACAACCTGCAACTCAAGGCCATGCTCGACGCCGGCCTGCTGGTGGAGAACAGCGACACCGGCAAGCGCTACGACCGCTTCCGCGATCGCGTGATGTTCCCGATCCGCGACAGCCGCGGGCGGATCATCGCCTTCGGCGGCCGGGTGCTCGGCGACGACAAGCCGAAGTACCTGAACTCCCCGGAGACTCCGGTCTTCCACAAGGGCCAGGAACTCTACGGACTCTACGAAGCCCGGCAGAAGAATCGCGACCTCGACGAGATCATGGTGGTCGAGGGCTACATGGATGTCATCGCCCTGGCCCAGCAAGGCATCCGCAACGCGGTGGCGACCCTCGGCACGGCGACCAGCGAGGAACACATCAAGCGCCTGTTCCGCCTGGTACCGAGCATCCTGTTCTGTTTCGACGGCGACCAGGCCGGCCGCAAGGCGGCCTGGCGCGCCCTGGAGTCGGTGCTGCCGAACCTGCAGGACGGCAAGCGCGTGCGCTTCCTGTTCCTCCCCGAGGGGGAGGACCCGGACAGCCTGGTACGCGCCGAGGGCGAGGATGCCTTCCGCGCACGCATCACCCAGCAGGCCCAGCCGCTGGCGGAGTACTTCTTCCAGCAACTGATGCTGGAGGCCGACCCCGCCACCCTGGAAGGCAAGGCCCACCTGGCGACCCTCGCCGCGCCGCTGCTGGAGAAGATTCCCGGGAACAACCTGCGCCTGCTGATGCGGCAACGTCTGTCGGAAATCACCGGCCTGTCCGGCGA
>NZ_SCND01000140.1:0-14013 GCF_005503585.1 Pseudomonas sp. 2VD | reverse complement strand
CAGGGCTGCTGGTCATGGATTCGCACCAGGCTGCCACCCCTCGCCGGCTGCACCTCCAGCCACTGCCCAGCGTCCGCCAGGCGATAGCCGCGGCCTTCCTCCACCAGCGCCACGCCGGGCGCCTGGCGTTGCCACTTGGGCAAGACGCACATCGCGTAATCGTAGGGAGCCTTGCTGGTGCTGGCGGCCAGCGCCGGGGCGTTCGAAGCGGGAGGCGAGGCACAGGCGGACAGGGCCAGGGCGGCGAATACAGCGATAAGAATCTTCATGTCACGTCCCTCTTTGTCGATCCGTTCACGATTCGACGGTATCACCGCCCAAAGCGAGAACTGCAGCGACTTCGCGGCATGGTACTTATCGATAAGGTTGATATTGCAGGCGCATGACGAAGCGATCCGGCAACGCCCGATTCAGAGCCTATGGAAGGGGCTTTCCTTGCGCTTTGGTTATTAGCAAATGACTCGAAGCTTTCTTGGATCGAACAATGTTCTGGTATTGTTGCGCCGCCAACGGGAGAAACAAGAAACCAGAACCGCCACGCACGGTAAATGGGACAAATGACTCCCGTGCACTTCGAACCTTGCGCTTCCTTCAATTTCAGCGCACATCAAGCCAACAACCAGGAACAATAAGATGTTGAAGAAAAGGATTTGCCTGCTGGCACTGGGCATCGCGACTGCAAGCCAGGCGATGGCCAATGACCAAGAAGCAGCAAAGGGGTTTGTCGAGGACAGCCACCTCGATCTGTTCTTCCGCAATGCATATATCAAACGCGACAAGAAGTACGGTACAGAGGACCAAGCAGAGTGGGGCCAGGCCGCAACCGCGACCTTCACTTCCGGCTTCACCCAAGGAACCATCGGGATAGGTGTGGACGTGTTCGGTATGTACGCTGTTCGCTTGGACGGCGGCAAGGGTCGTAGCGGCGCCGCCGGTATCGACTTCTTCAAGCAGGGCGACAGCGGCTCCGCGGCGGACGATCTGTCCAAGGGCGGCGCGGCGGTGAAGTTCCGCATCTCCAACACCGTGCTCAAGTACGGCGACCAGATGCCCAGCCTGCCGGTGCTCAGCTACGACAACTCGCGCCTGCTCCCGGAAAGCTACAGCGGCACCCTGATCACCTCCAAGGAGATCGAGGGCCTGGAGCTGAACGCCGGTCGCTTCACCGCGGAATCCCGCAAGAGCGCCGAAGGGCGCGACAGCGGCGGCCTGAAGAGCATCAACGTGTTCGGCGGCAAGTACGCCTTCACCGATCACTTCAACGCCTCGCTGTACGCTTCCGACGTCGAGGACGTACTGAAGAAGCAGTACATCAACCTGAACTACACCATCCCGCTGCAGGCCGACCAGTCGCTGAACTTCGACTTCAACGGCTATCGCACCAAGCTGGACAGCGACTTCGCCGACCAGAACTTCAACGGTAACCGCGACAACAAGATCTGGAGCCTGGCGGCGTCCTACACCATCGACGCCCACACCTTCATGATCGCCCACCAGCGCAACACCGGCGACACCGGCTACAACTACGGCTGGTACCAGAACGCCGGCGGCATCGGCGACGGCGGCACCACCATCTGGCTGGCCAACTCCTACTGGTCGGACTTCAACGCCGAGGACGAGCGTTCCTGGCAGGTCAGCTACGCCCTGGACTTCGCCAAGTACGGCGTGCCCGGCCTGACCTACCGCGTAGCCTACGTGCGCGGCGACAACATCAAGACCGCCGAGACCAGCAACGGCAAGGAGCGCGAGATCTTCAACCAGGTCCAGTACGTGGTGCAGAGCGGCCCGGCCAAGGACCTCACCCTGCGCCTGCGTAGCTCGTTTGCTCGCGTTTCCGCTGATGCCCGCGATAGCTACTTCAGTGGCGGCAACGAAATCCGTGCCTTCGTCGAGTACCCGTTCAGCGTGTTCTGATCGAACCCTCGAGCGCGACGAGAACCCCGGGCCAGTCCCGGGGTTTTCTTTTTTGCGTTTCGTGCTCCAGTTCAACCTTATCGGGTGGCGCCGCACAGCATCGGAAAGCCGGTGATAGCATTCGCTCTCGCTTGCCATTGCTTATCGATATCGACAATGCCGTTCCGGAAACACCTTCTGCTCCCCCTCCTCGGTCTTGCCCTGCTGCTCGGCGGTTGCGGCCCCAGTGTCAGTTACTCCTACATTCCGCCGACCAGCGATGCCGGCCTGCACTGCGTGACCCAGTGCAATGCCGAGAAGCGCCAGTGCAAGACCCTCGCAAAGCTGCAGCAGCGCCAGGACGAGGCGCTCTACCAGGCGCAGAGCACGGCCTACAACTACTGCATGCAGAACAGCGACAAGAAGAAGCGCAAGTCCTGTCCCTACCCGCAGCGCAACTTCGATTTCGGCGACGACTGCCAGGACGAGTACCGCAGTTGCTACCAGTCCTGCGGCGGCACCATCCGCCGCATCGTCCACCAGGACTGAGGCGCGACGCCCGGCAGGCATGCCGGACGTGCGGCAATACCGTCAGGCGAAGACGAAGTACTTGCGCACCGTCTCCACTACCTCCCAGGTACCACGCAGGCCCGGCTCGATGACGAACACGTCGCCCGCCCTCAGGTGCACCGGTTGCTCGCCTTCCGGGGTGATGATGCAGTAGCCGTCGAGGAAGTGGCAGAACTCCCAGCGTTCGTAGTTCACCTCCCACTTGCCCGGCGTGCAGATCCAGGTGCCCATCAGCTTGCTGCCGTCCGCCGAGGCGTATGCGTTGAGGTTGACGGTATGCGGATCGCCGTCGATCCGCTTCCACTTGGTGGCGTCCAGCACGGGTACGGGACAGGTATCGCGCAGTACGGTGATGAAATCTGACATGGTCGCTCCAGGAAGGCAGTGGATGAATGCCTCACCATAGGGCCACGCGCGGGGCGCCGGTTGTCTGGGTTCGACATCGGCCTAGCTGAAAGCGCTAGGCAGCCCGGGCGCTCAGCGACGCCTGCCATTCAGCGCTGCCAGCAGGTCGCAGACCATGATCAGCAGCAGCATGGGTACGGCGAACGGAAAGAACGCCAGCGCCGCGTATTCGTAGGCCTGACCCGTCCACCACAGGCAAAGGCTGGCGACCGCCACGAGCAGGAAGCTGGCGGCGACGATGAACTTGCACAAGCGCGAGGCGAACCTGAGCGTATCGTCCACGACGAATCTCCTTCGGCGACTCCCCCGCAGTCTGCCGAAACCGCTCTGTCCCGGCGGTGACGCAAGAATGACGATTCGGACAGAATTGTTACGCCTGCCGCAAAACTTCATTCCACTTTGTTAGCTGGCTAATCAAATTCCCCCTTGATATCGTCTTTTTCGCCAGATCCCCAAGGCCTGGCAAATGTCCCTTGTACAGGCCATTACCAACCCTCCCCCCGCTTGGTAATGGCCTTTTTTTTCCCTTCTGCCGTAGTCCATGGAGATCGCATGCCACGCATTGCCCTGGTCCTGGGTGTGCTGCTGGTCAGCGCCTGCGCACAGCCTGTCACGCCGGACTCGATAGTCGAGGAATCGTTTTCCCGCAGCGCCAGCGAACGCCAGCTGGAAGAGCTGAACCGCCAGGGCCTTCCCTACGAGCAGTACCGGCTGCGCCGCCAGCGCATTCTCGGCCGCTGATCCCGGCGCCGCGCCTAGCGCTTCTTCGGCACCACCGCCCGCACCGCCTCGCAGACGACCAGCCCGACCATCAGCGGGATCAGCAGCGGCAGGATCGACATCGAGAGGTTTTCCGCTCCCGAGCTGAGGAGAAACGGAAACTGGCTGAGGAAGGCGACCATCGCCAGGCTGAGCAGGATCAGCAGGCCGTAGAGGCATGACGCCAATTTCAGAGCTTTTTCCATGACCGGGTAGAAAGTGAAGGATTCGGAAGAAAATCTACCCGCCCCGCTCCCCCGGTATGGCGAGAAGCAAGATTTTTTCAGATTCGGGTGCCCCGAAAAGACGCGAACCCGACCGACCGATCACCCCTCCATGCCCGTCGCGACAACCCGATCGGTCGGGTCCGGACTTGCAACATACCGCCGTGCCGATATCACGTCGCCTACCGGAACAAGGAGTTGTTCTTTTCGACGAACGTCCTCGCCTCCCGCTATCGCCCGCCCATCGCGACCTCGTATGCTCGCCGGGCGATGCCTCATGCCAGCAACCCTCACCCACAAGGGAGCAACACGATGAGCAACCTGCCTGCGATCATCCTGGTCCACGGCTTCTGGGGCGGCGCCGCCCACTGGAGCAAGGTCATTCTCGAACTGAAACGCCTCGGCCACGACAACCTGCATGCCGTCGAACTACCGTTGACCTCGCTGGCGGACGATGCCGAGCGGACGCGCAAGATGATCGCGCAGCAACAGGGGCCGGTCCTGCTGGTCGGACACTCCTATGGCGGCGCGGTGATCACCGAGGCCGGCAACCAGCCGAATGTGGTCGGGCTGGTCTATATCGCCGCCTTCGCCCCCGACAGCGGCGAAAGTCCCGGTGGCATCACCCAGGAGCACTTGCCCCTGGCCGCAGCGAACCTGGCGCCGGACAGCGATGGCTATCTCTGGGTGAAGGCGGACAGGTTCCACGAAAGCTTCTGCCAGGATCTCGCTGCGGACGAAGGGCTGGTCATGGGCATCACCCAGAAGGCTCCGCTGGCCAGCACTTTTGGCGATGCCATCGGCAGCCCGGCCTGGAAGAGCAAGCCCTCCTGGTACCAGATTTCCAGCGCCGATCGCATGATTGCGCCGGAGAACCAGGAGCGGATGGCCGCGCGGATCGCACCGAGGAAGATCGTCACCCTCGATGCCAGCCACGCGTCACTGGCCTCGCGAGCGAAGGAAGTAGCGGCGCTGATCGACGAGGCCGCCGTGGCCACCGCCCACTAGCGCCGCGCAGGACGCGGCAGCAGGCCTGGCCTGCTGCCGCGGCGGGCTCAGAGGCCGAGGGCGGACAGGTCGAGGCGGCCGTCGGCCATGGGCGGACACCAGAAGTAGCTGCCGCTGATCGGCCGGGTGAAACGGAACAGGCCATCGAGCACCCCGTCTTCCACGCCGATCATCCGTAGCCACTGGACCTCGAAGGCCTCGAACGAGCGGCCGAAGGCGGCGAACAACAGCCCCGCGCGGTGCTCGTCGGACCAGGGCGCGCCGCGCCGCAGGAGGAACGCGGCGGGCTCGAAGCTTTCCTGCTCGGTACGCTTGACGTGGGCATAGGCCGGCGCGTCTTCCAGTTCTTCATCGTCGGACTTGCGGCGGCCGATGATGTTGTCCATCTCCTCGCCGGGGATCGCCTGCATCCGGTCGAAGTCATGCAGCCACTGCTGGACAGCAACGAAACTGCCGCCATCCAGGCCCGCACCGCGCCCGGAGACCAGCGCGGCTTCGAGCGCCGCATCGCCCTTGGGGTTCTCGGTGCCGTCCTTGTAGCCGGACAGGTCGCGGTCCTCGCCGTAGAGGAACGCATCCACCGCGCCGGTCCGCTGGAAGGCCGGCGCCAGCGACCGTTCCAGCGCGTGCGAGCGCAGCGTCACCTCGCCGCGATCCTCGCCGCGCAGCCAGCACCACAGCGCGGAGGGCGTGGACGGCAGGTCGATGCCGGGCGCGGCGAGCACCGGATAGTCCTTCATGCCCTCGACGGTCTTGCCGAGGCTGAGCATCAGCGAATGGCCGATACCCACCACCAGCTGGTAACCATCGGTGGCCGCGGCCAGGCTGGCCAAGGTCGCGGCCACCTGCTCGGGTTGGGAAATACTGAAAAACAGGTAGCGACCCACCACCGGAATCGGGGTGAGAATGCCTGGCTGAGCCGCGCTCATGTTGCCTCCATCTATCATCAGGCCGTGCGCCGCTCGTGGCGATGCACCTTCGATCTCGTTCTGGTTCGAGCAATGCTCGGTCTCGGAGCGCAGCGGCGGGCGACGCCAAGCGAAGCGGCTCCGAAATACCCGCGCATCCTAAACCGGTGCAACGCCAGAGACCACTCGAAGACGAGGGAAAAGCGCGAAGCCGGACCTGCGTCGCTTAGAACTCCATCGGCATGAGACCGACCACCAGGCCGGCGACGGCAAGGGCAAACACCAGCAGGGCCTTGGCGAGTTCGAGATGATGGGCGTTCATGGGCTTACCTGTCGGAGGGAAAGCCTGACGCTAGACGCCGAACATTGCAGTTGTGCAATCAGTCCCGGTCCGCTTGCGGCGAAGCCGCTCCGCTCGCCGAAAGCAAGCCCAGCGCATGCTCCAGCGCCGCATCCAGGACCTTGTCGCGCGCCACCTCGCTCGCCTGGGCTCGCGCGAGAAGCACCGCGCCGACCGACAGGCAGGTGAGCACCCAGGCCCGGTTCTCGTCGCCCATCAGTTCGGCCAGCCGCCGTTGCCGTTGTTCCAGGGCGCGTTCGAAGGTTTCCCGCACCTCGGGCCCTGCCCGGCCCACCTCGGCGGCCAGCGCCGGAATCGGGCAGCCCATGTCGGCATGCTGCGCATGACCGCGACTGAGGTAGAGACGGGTGGCGCCGGCCAGTTGCTCCAGGCTGTCCAGCGGAAAGGCATCGTGCTGGGCGCTCAGCTCGCGCTGCAGGATCGCTTCAAGCAACTCCGCCTTGCTGGAGAATTGCGAGTAGAACGCCCCGGTGGTAAGACCAGCCGCCTTCATCAAGGTGTCCAGGCCGGTGCTGGCGAAGCCCTGGCGCTTCACCAGCGGAGCGGCCTTGCTCAACAACAGGGCGCGGGTGGCCTGTTTCTGTTCCGGTTTGTAGCGCATGCAGACTATCCGTTGGTTGGGGAGACGATGGCGCGACATTGGATAATGATCGTTATATAACAATCGTTATCCAATGAGGAAGCCGCAATGACTCTAGCACCGCGACACCTGCGCATAGAACAACGAGGACGCGTCCTGCAGGTCCTGCTCGACAATCCCCCGGCGAACTTCCTCACCACGGCGGTGATGCAGGAACTGGCCGACCTGCTGGACGACCTGGAGCAGCGCCAGGACATCGGTGCCGTCATCCTTTCCGGAGCGGCGGATGGGGTCTTCCTGACCCACTTCGACGTCGACGAGATCGAGCGCGCCGTCGCCCCCATCACCTTCTCCATGCCGGCCTGGCTGACACGCCTGCTGCTGGAAAGCGAAAGCCTCCTGCGCCACCTGCCTGGAGCGAGGAAGCTGCTGCGTCACACCCTGCTGGCCGGCGTCGCCGACATGAACCTGTTCCATGAGGTCACCGCGCACATGCGCCGCATGGACAAGGTGTTCATCGCCGCGATCAACGGCCTGGCCCTGGGCGGCGGCTGCGAGCTGGCGCTGGCCTGCGACCTGCGCCTGATGGCCGAGGACGACCAGGTGGAACGCTTCCTCGGCCAACCGGAAGTACTCATCGGCCTGATACCGGGAGGCGGCGGCACCCAGATGCTGGCGCGCAGCCTGGGCGTGGCCAAAGCCCTGGAGTTGTGCCTGGAAGGACAACTGCTGGAGCCGCGCCAGGCCCTTGCGCTGGGCCTGGTCAACGGGCTGGCGCCAGCGGAGGAGCTACTGGAAGCCGCCGACGCGCTGGCGCAACGCCTGTCCCGGCGCTCGCCGCAGGCGGTGCACCTGATCAAGCGTTCGATCTACCAGGCGGCTTCCCGCGACTGGACGGAGGGCATGGCCAGCGAAAAGGCCGGCTTCCTCTCCGCCGCCTCCCAAGGCAATACCCGCCGCGCCATGCGCGAATACATCGAACGGGTGCGCACCATCACCCGCGAAGAGCGTCCTTTCCGCCGTGCGGATTTCGACGACCTGACCGAAGGCAACGCCATCGACATGGCCTACAGGTGATCTGCATGACTGCCTCCCCTTCCCCGGTTTCCGCCACGCCTTGGCTGACCCTGAGCATTCGCCTGATGGCCGGCGGCTTCCTGCTGTTCTTCGGCCTGGCCCTGGCCACGCTGCTCCTGCGGCTCGACCAGTCGCTGCTCGACTCCGACGCCGGGCGCCTGCTGCTCCGCCTGGTTCGCTGGGGCGACCAGCAAGGCGGCGGACAGCACTACGAGCTGATGATCTCGACGATCTACCTGGTCTGGGGCGCATTCCTCTGGCGCGCCGCCAGCCAGCCCTTCCGCCACCGGCTGTTCATCGACTTCACCGTGGCGGCCAATGCCGCGCACTTCGGCCTGATGTTCCTGCAGGGACTGTTGATGCCCGGCGAACACATCCACCTGGCCGGCGATGTCCTGCTGGGCTGGGCCTCGCTGGTGCCGCTGATGCTGTTCTGGATACCGCAACGCAAGCGGGCAGCCCCTTCGCTCGCCGTCGAGCGGAGATGACGACGGTGCAACGGCCTCAAAGGGGCCTAGCAGTTCGAACAGGCTCCTCTTGATGCCGTTGCGGACTGGCCTATGCTCACGGTGTGTGCGAACCCCAAGGGTATTTCCCGACCAGCTCCCCCGCGGTCGGGATTTTTTTTGCCTGTCGCTCAGCGCACCGGATCGAAGGGCGAATAGCCCCGCCGGCGCAGGCTCGCCAGGGGCGCGAACAGCGGCTCCGGCAGATCGGCCCAATCGAACCAGGCCCAGCCGTCGCACTTGCCCGGCTCCATGAGGCGCGCCTCGGCATCCTCCGCGCAACCGGCCAGGATGAACGCGGTGAGGTAGTGGCGCCCCTCGAAGACGTCATTGCTGAACGGGCCGTGGCGCAGTTCGCTCAGCGCCAGGCCGGTCTCTTCCAGGGCTTCGCGCAGGGCGCAGTCCTCCACCGCCTCGCCGAACTCGAGATGGCCGCCGGGCGCCGACCAGCAGCCAGCGCCGTGGCTGCCCTTGCGGCGCCCCAGCAACACCTTGCCGTCCCGCAAGATCAGGACGCCCACGCCTACCTGCGGTACCGGCATCGTCGCACTCCTGCTTCGGGATCAGAGATGGAGCGTACCGCTCATGTACAACGCCGCCTTGCCGGAGATGACCACCCGCTCGCCGCGCACGTCGCATTCCAGGCGCCCCTTGCGCGCCCCGCCCTGCTCGGCGCTCAGCCGGGTCTTGCCCAGGCGCTGCGCCCAGTACGACGCCAGGGAGGTATGCGCGGAACCGGTCACCGGGTCTTCGTTGACGCCGACGTTGGGCCCGAACCAGCGCGAGACGAAATCGAAGCGCTGGCTGCGCGCGGTCACCGCCACCCCGCGGCACGGCAAGCCCTTCAGCCGGGCGAAGTCAGGCGCCAGGGCAGCGATCGTCTTTTCGTCGTCGACCACCACGAGGTAATCGTCGGTCTTCAGCACTTCCGCCTCGGCAATACCCAGCGCCTCCAGCAGTCCGTCCGGTGTCGCGCAAGGCTCCGGACGCTTGGCCGGGAAGTCCATCGCCAGCGAGTCGCCCTCGCGCCGTACGCTCAGCTCGCCGCTGCGGGTGGCGAAACGCAGTACCGGGGAAGCGTCGTCGAGCTTGTGGATCAGCACCCAGGCCGTCGCCAGGGTCGCATGGCCGCACAGGTCCACCTCGACCTGCGGCGTGAACCAGCGCAATCGATAGTCGCCGTCGCGGCCGACGACAAAGGCGGTTTCCGAAAGATTGTTCTCTTCCGCGATGGCCTGCAGGCGCTCGTCGTCCAGCCAGGCATCGAGGGGGCAGACCGCCGCCGGATTGCCCTGGAAGGGACTGTCGGCGAATGCGTCGACCTGGAAGATCGTCAGTTCCATGTTCCGGACTCCTGTATCGATGGGCTGCGCACCTTAGCAGCCGGACCGAGACCAGGACAATGCCGCGCCCCGCGCAGGCGCCTCGCTCAGATCTGACGGATATCCAGCAGCGCCCAGACCTGGTAACCCTGGCGCTTGGCTTCCTTCTCCGCTTCCAGTTGCGCGGTGACCTTGCTGATGGAGCGCGAGCGATGTTCGAAACGCAGCGGCAATCCCGCCCCGTCCTTGCGCACGCTCAGTTCGACGATGGTGTAGCGGACCGGCTGGCTAGCCTCGGTCCGGGCCTTTTTCGGTCGTGTTTCCGCAAGGCCCAGCGCCTTGCGCATCTGTTCTTCAGAGTAGATTTCCTGCACGCATTCACCCAGATTGAATAAAACCCGCAAATCCTATTGGTTCGCGACCCCACTTGCCAGGATAGTCGGCGAAGCGGGTCACACATCGACGCGAAAATCGCGCCTACCAGATCCGGCAGCTTCATCGAAACCGCCGCCGACATAAGCTGTGGGCGCTGTACATCCCTGGATCCTTTCCCGGCCTGCTCCACGCGGCCGGGATTTTTTTTGCCCGCCGCAGCCGCTTCCCGGACAACGCGTCAATCGGTTACGTCATTGCGCCATCGCGATTGTGGTACCGCACGCCTTGAAGTATGAAAACACACCGCCATTCCCGCGCGGACATACTGCCCAGGACCCATCCATGCCACGAACCAGAACAACAATAATCGCCGCCACCCTGCTGCTGGCCAGCTCCCTGCTCCACGCCCAGGAGCAGATGCCCGCCGCAACGCCAGCCTCGAACCTGCTCACCGCCGCAGTCGCCTGGCGGCAGACCGCCGCCGAATACCGCGCCCTCTACTACCAGGGCTTCAACGTTGCCCGCGATCGACTGGACCGGGCGCTGGCCGCGCGGCAGCCCGGGGCGAGGAAACCGGCGATCATCAGCGACCTCGACGATACACTGCTCGGCAGCAACAGCTACTGGAGCTTCCTGCTCAGCCAGGACAAGGAGTTCTTCGACGACGCCGTCTGGGACCGTTGGGTCGCAGCCAACGGCCCGAGCCTGACCCCCGGCGCCCTGGAGTTCCTCGCATACGCCAGGTCCCGAGGCGTGGAGATTTTCTACGTGTCCAGCCGCGACCAGGGCGAAAAGACCCTGGAGTATGCCCTGGGCAACATGCGCGCCCTGCGCATGCCGTTCGCCGACGCAGAGCATGTGACCATCCTGCGCGACAGCTCGAATAAAGAGCCGGCGCAGAAGGCCATCGCCGCGCAGTACGACGTGTTGCTGATGCTCGGCGACAACCTGAACGACTTCCAGCGCCGCTACTACGTCGACGACGTGATGCAGCGCAACCGGCTGCTCGACGAGGACCGCAAGGCATTCGGCGAGAAGTACGTGATCTTCCCCAATCCCACCGACGGCCATTGGATGAAAGCCATCTTCGGTGAGTCGGAACCCGCCGACACGCCGGCCAACCGCGCCCGCTTCCGCGCCGCGGCGAGCCAGGGCGCCTGGATGGGCGGCGACTGAAACCCTACACGGCGCACCAGGGAAGGTCCGTCGTCAGTCGAGCGCCGCGCACTCCGCGCAAACGTAGTGCCCGTCCGCGTCCCTCGCTACCAGCACGTCCTCGCAGCAAGCGCAGGGTTGCCAGGCCGGCCCGGCTTCGCTCTCCTCACCGCCATCGGCGTAGTCTTCGGCGGACGCCGCGTCGAACTCGTCCTCCAGGTATTCGTTGTCCAGCAGGTGGTCGTGCTCGGGCTCGTAGATGTCGTCTTCGTCGCGCATGTTCGACCGTCGTCTCGCTGGAGGTGGCGGACTTATAAATGCGCCCGCCCGTCACGTCAACGTCCGTTCGCAGCGGGCCGGCAAAAGGACGCACCCACTCCGGGCGCTCGTCGAATTGCACTAGAATCGCCCCTGCCTCCTGCCACCGACCCAAAGCATTATGAGCAAACTCCAGCACATCGGCCTGTTCTTCTTCGTCCTCCTTTCCGCCGGTCTGGCCCTCGGCTACCAGCTCGACTGTGCGGACGGCAGTCACATCGAGACCTATCTGTTGCGCGGCCTGGGCGCCCGCCTGCTGGGCATCGACCTGTGCCTGCCGCCCAGCCACTGAGACCGGCAGCGCGGCGCCGCTAGCCGGCCAGTTGCAGCCAAAGCGAAAACACGCCCAGCGCACACCAGAAGCCGGCGAACAGAAACGGCACGCGTCGCGAGAACAGCAAGGTTTTCTCGAAGCTGCCGCGGTTGACCTCGCGTTCGCTGAACAATGGCGAATCATCGTAGGCCAGGCCGATTTCCGGATCGCTGTGCAGCAGGCAGGACTGCTTGAACTGCCAGTGGCAGATGATCTCCGAGGATGCCTGGATGCCCGGCCAGGCATGCAGGGAATTGACGATCCCGAGCAGTGCCAGGAGCGCCGGCACCACCAGGGTGAACAGCTCGCCCCAGGCCGGGTTCAGGTTGGCCATCGACGAGGCGTAGGCGATGACCAGGAACGACTGTGCCGTCAGGTAGGCGTTGGTCCGACTGGATAGCTGGCCCGTCTCGTAGTGGATTTCCCGCCGGTAGAAGTCCAGCCGCTCCTTGGCTGAACAGAAGATCCGGACATCGGATTCTTGCGACAACGGCCCTCCGGGCATGATCAACCTGGACACAAGCACGACACCTCGAACGAGTGGATGGACTTGTTTGGAAAGAACCGATCCACGCCGGTTCGGAATCTCCGACGACCGTTCCCCGCGCCGGTAACGATTTCCGCCACCGCCCCGCTGGCCATGGAACTCAACGGAGCCCTGACCGCCGCACGCCTGCGCAAGGTAAAAAGGGCGATCCTCCCGGATCGCCCTCCTGCATCAGAACAACGCCCCCAGGTAAGCCGCCGCGCCGCCGCCGAACTGTGCACCGACGTTGACCCCGGCCATCAACAGGGCGCCACGGGACGATTGCAGTAATTGCCGCGACATGCTGGCGCCCAGCGCGGCGGTCAATGGCGAGGCGCTCGCCAGCGCCACCGCCGCCAGCAGCTTGGGATCGAGGCCGAAGAGGATCGCCGTGCCCGAACCGCCGGCGATGACTCCCGCGCCGAGTTCGACGTACATGCAGGGCCCGGTGAAGTCGCCGCGGGACAGGTCGCGCCCCACCAGGCCGTCCGCGACCAAGACGGTTCCGGTGCTCGGCAACGCCTCCAGCGCACCGGCCCCGCCAACGCTCTTGCCCTTGACATTGAGGTTGACCTTGCCGAAGCGCGGCAGGCGCATGCCCAGTCCGATCCCGCCGCCCACCCCGCCATAGCGGAAGGACACGTTCTCACCCTCCGGCGAGAGCAACGTGATGGAGCCGCCGCTACCCGCCAGGAAGGCCACGGTCATGCCTCCGCCACTGGCCGTCACGTAGCGCCAGCGACTCTCGTTGAGGGGCAAGGGAATGGGAAGTTGCGACATGACTTCAATGTCCTTTTGAGGTCGGTTGGGAAGAACGCAGGCCCAGCAATCCCCTGAACCCGACAATACCGAAGAGTGCGCCGAAGCCGCAGAGGAAAGCGCTGGTTCCCCAGAGCGCGCCGGCATCGTCGACTATCGCGCTGGCCGCCGGCCGCCCAGCCTCGTAGAGGACGCGAACCGGCTCGCCCACCTGGTAGCCGAAGATGAAGCCGCCCTGGGGATAGGAAATCCGCTCGCCGGAAACGCTGGTGAAATCGATCTGCGGATGCGAACCGCCGGCATTCAAGGCGCTGACCGTCCCCTGGGCTTCCTGCGCAGTACGCAGGAAATGGTACCGCTCGACGGTCTTGAAACCGCCGGCGAGCAGGAGGCCGAGTCCGAGCAGGGAAAAAAGGGAAGCGTGAAGAAGTCCGCCGATACGCGAACCGGAAGAGGTCGTCATGAGCCTTGTCGCCTGAATCATCCGTGAAGGCGCTAGGGTCGGAAAAGACCGCCCCCGCTGTCAATAGCGGCTATGCGATGAAGCGCGAGCCCAGGCGAGCACGGGCCGAGCGGCCTTTTTCGGGGCGCAAACGAAAAAAGGCGACCCTTTCGGATCGCCTTTCTTGTCCCGCCAGCAGCGCGGGATTTGTTTGGTAGGCACGATTGGATTCGAACCAACGACCCCCACCATGTCAAGGTGGTGCTCTAACCAACTGAGCTACGTGCCTGCTGATGGCGCGCATTCTACAGACCCCAAAAACACCGTCAAGCTTTTTTTTCGCTAACTCTCTGAAAAAGTGGAATTTTTATTTTCATGGGGTCCGTTGAAAATTTTGCACGGAGGCTAGCCGGCCGATTTCGACTCGGGTAGCATCCGGGCATCCGTAAAAAATAAAAAACAGAGGTGCAAGATGCCGCACACCCCCTACCCCTCCTCCTATTACGCCTGTC
>NZ_SCND01000013.1:0-38771 GCF_005503585.1 Pseudomonas sp. 2VD | reverse complement strand
GTATACAATAATTTTTTAAATCTAAAACAAAAGGAAGTTTCCGTGTACTGCATCTTTATCAAGACCCGCCTCAGGCCCGGCTGCGCCGAAGCTTTCATCGATGCCATCCGGGTCAACGCCGCCGCTTCCGTGTCCACCGAGCCCGGCTGCCTAGTGTTCGACGTTTCCCGCGACCGACAGGACCCTGACCTGGTCTATCTCTACGAGATCTATCGCGATGACGCGGCCTACGAGGCGCACACCCGCACCGCGCATTTCCGCGACAGCCGGCCGTTGGTCGAGCCGCTGATCCTCGAACAGGAAGTCTTCGAAAGCGACGCGCTGGCGCTCAATCCGCTGCGCTGAGAAGGCTCAGTCGCCGCGGGCGACGTCCAGCACGCGGATCAGGTCCGGGCGCGGGTAGTGCCAATGCACGTCGAGGTCCCACAGGCGCACCCCGTAGCGGCGCTCGGGCTCCGGCTTCTGGTAGGCCGGACGCGGGTCCTGGGCCAGGCATTGCTCGATCAGCTCGGCCACCGGCTGCCGCAACCGCTGGCCGTGCTCATGGGCCTGGCGCCGCGCCTGCTCGCTCCACTCCACCGCGATGCCCGGCGGCGGCGCGTCGGCGATGCCGTTGCGGGCGTCGGCCACGGCGTCGGCGTAGGGTACGTAGGGCTTGATATCGAGTACCGGGGTGCCGTCGAGCAGGTCGATCCCGGACAGCCACAGGCGCCCCGCTTCGAAGCCCTCCAGGCGCACCACCGACTGGCCGATGCCGTTCGGCCGATGGGTGGCGCGGGTGGCGAAGACTCCCAGCGAGCGGTTGCCGCCCAGGCGCGGCGGGCGCACCTTCAGCCGCGGCTTGTCTTCCAGGGCCTGGTGGAAGAGGAACAGCAGCCAGACATGGCTGACCTGCTCCAGGCCTTCCAGCGCTTCCGCCTGGTCGAACGGCGGCAGCAGTTCCAGGGTCCCCCGCGCCGCCGGCGCGAGCAGCGGCTGGCGCGGGATGGCGAACTTCTCCATGAAGCAGGAGCGGATGTAGCCGATGGGAGAAACGCTGTGGGTCATGGCGGGACGAGGCGAGCGGTCGGGGGCGTCATGTTACCCGGATTGGCGGCGCTCAGAGATGAAAACCGCCGTCGATGGGGATCACGTTGCCGGTCATGTAGGCGCCGGCGGTGCCGGCCAGGCTGATCGCCAGCGCCGCCATCTCCTCCGGGCGACCCCAGCGGCCCATGGGAATCGACGCGCTGTCCGCCTCCAGTGCCTGCGGGTCATTGGCGATGTGACGGGTCATGCGGCTCGGGAAGCGTCCGGGAGCGATCACGTTGACATTGATGTGCTCGCCGACCAGTTCCTTCGCCAGCATCCGCGACAGTTGATGCAGCGCGGCCTTGCTCGGCCCGTAGGCATAGGCTTGTTCGCCCATGGTGCTGATGCCCGCCACCGAGCCGATGTTGATCACCCGCGCCGGATTTTCCGCGCTGGCCGAGCGGCGCAGCAGCGGCAGCAGTTGCTGGATGCAGGAAAACACCGAGGTGACATTGAGCTGCATGACCTTTTCCCAGCCGGACACCGGATAGCTTTCCAGCGCTGCGCCCCAACTGGTGCCGGCGTTGTTCACCAGGATATCCAGCCGCGCGCTGAGTTCGCCGAGCGCCTGCGCCAGGCGCCGGGCACCGGCTTCGCTGGAAAGGTCGGCAGGGATCGCCTGGCAATCGCCGTAGGCCGAGAGGTGTGTGGCGGTGTCGGCGCAGGCCTCTGCGTCACGTGCGCAGATGAAGACGCGGGCGCCGGCTTCGAGAAGACCCTGGGCGATCATCTGGCCGATGCCGCGGCTGCCGCCGGTGACCAGGGCGACGCGACCGGCGAGGCTGAAATAGGGATGCATGGGAAACACTCCGGGCTGGGCAGGGGTGACCAGCCTACGATTCGCCTCGCTGCCGGCGCAGCACTATCCAGGTACGGAATGACGTGGCATCCGTGGCTCAGCGGCTACCGCGGCGATGCCACAGATACAGGTAGGCGATCAGGTTGACCAGCAGAACGATGGCGCCAAGGATCCATTGCACCGTCGGGGTCAGGCCGGCGGGATAGATCAGCGGCAACAGGTAGTGCTCGACGAAGCCGCCGCTGTAGCCGGCGTCCCCGGCGGCCCGGCGCAGACGATTCTCCAGCGGGGTCAGCGGACAGGGCAGGCCGAGGAACTCAACGGCGCAGCCCCAGGCCACCGCCGGCAGGTGCAGCCAGGCCAGGCGTGGCCAACGCAACGGCAGCAGGCCGCCGAACAGGACGAACAGGATGAAGCCCAGGTGCAGCCAGACCAGGGCATCGGCGGCCAGGCGATAGCTCATTCGGCTCTCCCTCGTGGCGTTGGAGGGATAACGCCACCGCTACAGGGGCCGGCGGATAACCGCCTTGCGGTTACTCGCCCATGGTTGGGCCACCCATAAAGAAAAAGCCGGCGAATGCCGGCCATTTCAAGCGCTACGCGTGGGCTTCGGCGCTCAGGCCTGGGCCAGCTCCGCATCGTGTGCGATCAGGGCGACCAGCGCGTTCTGCTGACGGTGGGTCAGCTGGCGGAAACGCTGCAGCAGCTCGCGCTCGTGCAGGCTGAGTTCCGGGCTGTCCAGGCGAACACCGAGATTGTCTTGCAGCGCCCCTTCCTGGAGCAGGCTCTGCTCGAGTCGGGCGATGATCTCGGAGTTCATGCTGCGGTGATGGCTGCGAGCGACTTCTGCGATCTGCTCACGCATGCCCTCGGGCAGACGAACGACGAATTTGTCAGCGGTACGGCTGGAGTAGGTAGGAGTTGCCTGTTTCAGTGGGCGCATACATTGAACCTGTAGAGTCAGGGAAAAGCGGTGCCGAGGAAGCGTTCATTGTTCTCGGGCCTATGACCACGATTTCCGCCAGCCGTTCAGTCTGTTATTTCGGAAACAACAATTAGTTGACGTCAATTGTGCGTTGCGTGACGGCGTTTTGCCAGTACCAGCTATCTGAAATGCGAGCGATTCAACAAAAGCCTAGTTTTCTACTGGGGTTAGATGATGGCCTTCTGACCACCGGTCGTTCAATGGATTGTCACTCGACTGTCATCGTCACTTCACCGGTCTGACACAGTCTCCTCCTATCTTGGTCTACACCAGATGGCGCCGCTGGCGTCTTCGTGCAACCGATTGGAGGGGAGAACGATGAGCGCGGTGATCCGTGTCGACAGCCTGAACAAGACCTTTGCCCGCAAGCAGGCGCTTTTCAACCTGAAGCTGGAGATCCAGGCGGGCGAGATGGTGGCGTTGATCGGTGCATCCGGCTCCGGCAAATCCACGCTCCTGCGTCACGTCGCCGGGCTCGCCCGCTGCGACCGCGACAACGGCGGCAGCATCGACGTGCTGGGTCGCCGCCTGCAGGCGTCCGGTCGCCTGAGCGGCGAAGTGCGCCGCCTGCGCGCCGACATCGGCTACATCTTCCAGCAGTTCAACCTGGTCAACCGCCTCAGCGTGCTGGACAACGTCCTGCTCGGCTTCCTCGGTCGCATGCCGCGCTGGCGCGGTTCGCTGGGGCTGTTCAGCGCCGAGCAGAAGCGCCAGGCCCTGGAAGCGCTGGCGCGGGTCGGCCTGGCCGATCTCGCCGGGCAGCGCGCCTCGACCCTCTCCGGCGGCCAGCAGCAGCGCGTAGCCATCGCCCGCGCCCTGACCCAGAAGGCCGAGGTGATTCTCGCCGACGAACCGATCGCCTCGCTCGACCCGGAGTCGGCGCGCAAGGTGATGGACATCCTCGCCGACATCAACCGCCACGACGGCAAGACCGTGGTGGTGACCCTGCATCAGGTCGACTACGCGTTGCGCTATTGCCCGCGCGCGGTGGCCCTGAAGGGCGGCCGGATCCTCTTCGACGGCAGCAGCGAGCACCTTTCCGAAGGCTTCCTCAACGAACTCTACGGCGCCGAAGGGGATACCCCGTTGCTGTTTTCCGACCGTGCCCGGCGCGGGGCGGAGAGCCAGCCGGAACTGACCCTCGCGCGCGCCTGACGTCATTCGAACCGCATAAAAACCCGCCAAACCCTGCCCAGGAGTTCTCTCCATGTTGAAACGCTTCAGTCGTGTGCTCGCGGCTTCCGCCCTGCTCGCCGGCTCCCTTGCCGGGATGGCGCACGCCGACCAGCCGGTGATCAATTTCGGGATCATCTCCACCGAGTCGTCGCAGAACCTCAAGAGCATCTGGGAGCCCTTCCTCAAGGACATGAGCCAGCAGACCGGCTACCAGGTGAAGGCCTTCTTCGCCCCCGACTACGCCGGGATCATCCAGGGCATGCGTTTCGACAAGGTCGACATCGCCTGGTACGGCAACAAGGCCGCCATGGAAGCGGTGGATCGCGCCCACGGCGAGATCTTCGCCCAGACCGTCGCCGCCAGCGGCGCGCCGGGCTACTGGAGCCTGCTGATCGCCAACAAGGACAGCAAGATCGACAGCGTCGAGGACATGCTGGCGAACGCCAAGAGCCTGACCTTCGGCAACGGCGATCCGAACTCCACCTCCGGTTACCTGGTGCCCGGCTACTACGTGTTCGCCAAGAACAACGTCGATCCGGTCAAGGCCTTCAAGCGCACCCTCAACTCCAGCCATGAGGTCAACGCCCTGGCGGTGGCCAACAAGCAGGTCGACGTCGCCACCTTCAATACCGAGGGCATGGAGCGCCTGGAACTGACCCAGCCGGAGAAGGCCAGGCAGCTCAAGGTGATCTGGAAGTCGCCGCTGATCCCGGGCGACCCGCTGGTGTGGCGCAACAACCTGAGCGACGAGCAGAAGAACAAGCTGCGCGACTTCTTCTTCAAGTACGGCGCCAACGCCGAGCAGAAGAAGGTCCTCGCCGACCTGCAATGGTCGAAGTTCCAGCCCTCCGACGACGACCAGTTGCTGCCGATCCGCCAGCTCGAGCTGTTCAAGCAGCGCACCGACGTGGCGAACAACGCCAACCTCGGCGCCGAGGAGAAGGCCGCCAAGCTGAAGGCCCTCGACGAGGAGCTGGCCAAGCTGGAGAAACGCATGGCCGAGCGCGAGCAGAAGACCGCCGCCAACGCCGGCTGATCCACCCCGGGCGCGGCCGGCGCCGCGCCCCACCCGATTCGCCAATACCGCTGTCGAGATTCCCGATATGAGCACTCTGAGCACCACCGCCGCGGCGGCCGCCACCGGCAAGCCATCCTGGGGACGCCTGGTCGGCTGGGGCCTGTTCCTCGCCATCCTCGCCTGGTCCTGGAAGGGCGCGGAAATGAACCCGGCCGTGCTGTTCCGCGACGCCGGCAACATGGCGACCTTCGCCGCCGACTTCTTCCCGCCGGACTTCGGCAACTGGAAGCTCTACCTCAGCGAGATGCTGGTCACCGTGCAGATCGCCCTCTGGGGCACGGTGCTGGCCATCGTCTGCGCCATCCCGCTGTCGATCCTGGCCTCCGAGAACATCGTGCCCTGGTGGGTCTACCAGCCGGTGCGGCGGGTGATGGATGCCTGCCGTTCGATCAACGAGATGGTCTTCGCCATGCTCTTCGTGGTCGCTGTCGGCCTGGGCCCGTTCGCCGGCGTGCTGGCGCTGTTCATCAGCACCACCGGGGTGCTCGCCAAGCTCTTCGCCGAGGCGGTCGAGGCGATCGACCCCGGTCCGGTCGAAGGCGTCCGCGCCACCGGTGCCAGCGCCCTGCAGGAGGTCATCTTCGGGGTCATCCCGCAGGTCCTGCCGCTGTGGATCTCCTATTCGCTGTACCGCTTCGAGTCCAACGTGCGTTCCGCCACCGTGGTCGGGATGGTCGGCGCCGGCGGCATCGGCGTGATCCTCTGGGAGGCCATCCGCGGCTTCCAGTTCGGCCAGACCTGCGCCGTGCTGATCGTCATCATCGTGGTGGTGAGCCTGATCGACGTTCTGTCACAACGCCTGCGCAAGCTGTTCATCTGACGACGCGAGGAGGGCGCCTGGTGCGCCCTTTCCAAACCATGCACTTGTCTAGACAAAGCGAACCGCTGTACCGCGAACTGGCCGAACGGCTGCGCCAGGAACTGCTGGCCTACCGCCCCGGCGACTACCTGCCCGGCGAGATCCAGCTGGCCCAGCGCTTCGCGGTGAACCGCCATACCCTGCGCCGGGCGCTCGACGAACTGGTGCTCGAAGGCCGCGTGCTGCGGCGCCAGGGCAAGGGCACCCAGGTCCTGGAGGCGCCGACGATCTACCCGATGGGCGCCGCCAACGCCTACACCGAGTCGCTCTCGGCCCAGGGCCACCGGGTCGAGGCCCGGCTGCTGGAGGCGCGCCAGCGTCCGGCCGGCGCCGCCGAGGCCACCCACCTGGGGATCGGCGAGGGCGGGCGGGTGCTGGAACTGACCACCCTGCGTTACCTCGACGGCCAGCCGGTGAGCCTGATCCGCCATTGCTACGCCGTTTCCCGCAGCGAGCTGCTCGCCGACTACCAGGGCGGTTCGCTGCGTCGCTACCTGGCCGACAAAGGCCTGCCGCTGACCCGCACCTACAGCCTGATCGGTGCGCGCCTGCCCAACCGCGAGGAGGCGGCGCGCCTGCTGATGCCCCGCCATGCGCCGTTGCTCACCGTCCTCACCCTGTCCCGCGACCGTACCGGCCAACCGGTGGAACTGGCCCAGTCGATCAGCCGCGCCGATCGCTTCCAGTACCAGGTCGCCCCCTAGGAGAAGCCCATGACCGCCTTGCATTCCGATCCCACCATCGACGCACGACAGCGCTGGATGGGCGTGCTCGCCCGCGCCCGTCGCGAGGAGCTGGACGCCCATGCGGACGCCCTGCGCGATGCCGACTATCACCTGCTGCGCGCCGCCGAGACCGGCATGACCCTGGTGCGCGGACGCATGGGTGGCACCGGCAGCCCGTTCAACCTCGGCGAGATGACCGTGACCCGCTGCGTGGTCCGCCTCGCTGACGGACGTACCGGCTACAGCTATGTCGCCGGGCGCGACAAGCGCCACGCCGAACTGGCCGCCCTGGCCGACGCGCACCTGCAGGGCGCCGATGCGGCGGCCTGGCAGGCGCGCCTGATCGAACCGCTGGCCCGTACCCAGGCCGAGCGCCGTGCCGCCCAGGAGGCGGAAATCGCCACTACCAAGGTGGAGTTCTTCACCCTGGTCCGAGGAGAAGATTGATGACCAGCGCTTCGCTTCCCAGCCCGGCGGATACCGCCGCGCTATTGCAACCGGCGTTCCAGGACCCGGTCCTGGACGCCCAGCGGAGTTTCCGCGCGGCGCTCAAGGCCCTCGCCGAACCGGGGCTGGTACGCAACCTCGACCGCGCACCGGCGCTGGCCGCGTTGCAACCGGCCAGCTACGCGCTGTGCCTGAGCTTCCTCGACTCCGACACCCCGCTGTGGCTGGCGCCGGGTCTCGACAGCCCGACGTTGCGCGCCAACCTGGCGTTCCATTGCGGCTGCCCGATCGTCGCCGAGCGCGAGCAGGCGCTGTTCGCCTTGCTCGACGAAGGCGAGCTGGACGACCTGAGCGGCTTCGACAGCGGCAGCGACCGTTATCCGGACCAGTCCTGCACCCTGCTGATCCAGCTCGCCGGCCTCGATGGTGGCGACTCGCTGGAGTGGCGCGGACCGGGTATCGCCGAGGTGCGCCAGGTGGCGTTGCCGGTGAGCGCCGGGTTCTGGGCGCAGCGCGCCGCACGCACCGAATTCCCCAGGGGCCTGGATGCCTTCTTCGCCGCCGGCGAGCGCATCCTCGGCCTGCCACGCAGTACCCGGGTCAGCGAACCCGTCGAGGAGGTGGCCTGATGTACGTAGCCGTCAAGGGTGGCGAGAAGGCCATCGACAACGCCCATCGCCTGCTGGCGCGCAAGCGCCGCGGCGATACCGCGCTGCCGGAGCTGTCGGTGGAGCAGATCCGCCAGCAGATGCCGCTGGCCGTGTCGCGGGTGATGACCGAAGGTTCGCTGTACGACGAGCAACTGGCGGCACTGGCGATCAAGCAGGCGGCCGGCGACCTGATGGAAGCGATCTTCCTTCTCCGCGCCTACCGCACCACGCTGCCGCGCTTCGCCGCCAGCCTGCCGCTGGACACCGCCGGGATGCGCCTGCAACGACGGATCTCGGCGACCTACAAGGACCTGCCGGGCGGGCAACTGCTCGGTCCGACCTTCGACTATACCCATCGCCTGCTCGACTTCAGCCTGCTCGCCGAGGGCGACTACCCCGGCCCCGAAGTGGAGCGGGGCGCGTCCCTGGAGCCTTGTCCGCGCGTGCTCGGCCTGCTCGACCGGGAAGGCCTGATGACGCCGGAGTACGAACTGCCCGGCGCGGTGCCGGATATCACCCGCGAGCCGCTCGACTTCCCCACCGGCCGCGCCCAGCGCCTGCAGGCCTTGGCACGCGGCGACGAGGGCTTCCTTCTCGCCCTGGGCTATTCGACCCAGCGCGGCTACGGCCGCAACCATCCGTTCGCCGGGGAGATCCGCATCGGCGCCTGCGAGGTCTGGCTGGAGCCCGAGGAACTGGGCTTCGCGGTGCCGGTGGGCGAGATCGAGGTCACCGAGTGCGAGATGGTCAACCAGTTCGTCGGTTCCCGCGAGGAGCTGCCGCAATTCACCCGTGGCTACGGCCTGGCCTTCGGCTACGCCGAGCGCAAGGCGATGGGCATGGCCCTGGTCGACCGCGCCCTGCGCGCCGAGGAATACGGCGAGGAGGTGGTGTCGCCGGCGCAGCAGGAAGAGTTCGTCCTGATGCACTGCGACAACGTCGAGGCCGGTGGCTTCGTCTCGCACCTGAAGCTGCCGCACTACGTCGATTTCCAGTCCGAGCTGGAGCTGATTCGCAAGCTGCGTCGTCCCGGCGTCGCCGAATCCGCGCAACCCACTGTCCAGGAGAAGCGCGCATGAGCCTTTCCCCGCAAGCCAGCGCCGCGCCGGAGCAGGGCTACAACTTCGCCTACCTCGACGAGCAGACCAAGCGCATGATCCGCCGCGGCCTGCTCAAGGCGGTGGCGATCCCCGGCTACCAGGTGCCCTTCGGCGGCCGCGAGATGCCGCTGCCCTACGGCTGGGGCACCGGCGGCATGCAGGTGACCGCGGCCATCCTCGGTGCCGACGACGTGCTCAAGGTGATCGACCAGGGCGCCGACGACACCACCAACGCGGTATCCATCCGGCGTTTCTTTGCCCGTACCGCCGGGGTCGCCACCACCGAACGGACCCCGGAGGCGACGGTGATCCAGACCCGCCACCGGATACCGGAAACCGCCCTGAGCGGCGAGCAGATCATGGTCTACCAGGTGCCGATCCCCGAGCCGCTGCGCTTCATCGAGCCTTCCGAGGCGGAGACCCGGACCATGCATGCGCTCAACGACTATGGGGTGATGCACGTGAAGCTCTACGAGGACATCGCCACCTTCGGCCACATCGCCACCAGCTATGCCTACCCGGTGACGGTGGACGAGCGCTACGTGATGGATCCCTCGCCGATTCCCAAGTTCGACAACCCCAAGCTGGACATGAACCCGGCGCTGATGCTGTTCGGCGCCGGTCGCGAGAAGCGCCTGTACGCGGTGCCGCCGTTCACCCGGGTGGCGAGCCTGGATTTCGAGGACCACCCCTTCGAGGTCCAGCGCTGGGAGGAAAGCTGCGCCTTCTGCGGCAGCCACGAGTCCTACCTGGACGAACTGATCGTCGACGACCGTGGCGGCAAGCGCTTCGTCTGTTCCGACACCGATTACTGCACGCAGCGGCGTGCCCGCCAGGAAGAAGGGGAGGACGCGCAATGAACGCGGTCTGCGAATCCATCGATGCGAGCCTCGACGCACGCGACCGGCCGCTGCTCTCGGTGCGCGGCCTGACCCGCCTGTACGGGCCGGAAAAGGGCTGCCAGGAGGTCGACTTCGATCTCTACCCCGGCGAAGTGCTGGGCATCGTCGGCGAGTCCGGCTCGGGCAAGTCGACCCTGCTCTCGCTGCTCTCCGGGCGCTGCCCGCCGGACGCCGGCACGGTCGCCTACCGCGACGACGGCGACCGCTGGCTGGACCTCTACGCCGCCAGCGAAGCCGAGCGGCGCACCCTGCTGCGCACCGAGTGGGGCTTCGTCGAGCAGAACCCGCGCGACGGCCTGCGCATGGGCGTGTCCGCCGGCGCCAACATCGGCGAACGGCTGATGGCCCAGGGCGTGCGCCACTACGGTCGGCTGCGCCAGGCCGGGTTGGACTGGCTGGAACAGGTGGAGATCGATCCGCTGCGCATCGACGACCTGCCGCGAACCTTTTCCGGCGGCATGCAGCAGCGCCTGCAGATCGCCCGCAACCTGGTCTCGGCGCCACGCCTGGTGTTCATGGACGAACCCACCGGCGGCCTCGACGTGTCGGTGCAGGCGCGCCTGCTCGACCTGCTGCGCGGCCTGGTGCGCGAGCTGGACCTGGCGGTGGTGATCGTCACCCACGACCTGGCGGTGGCGCGCCTGCTCGCCGACCGCCTGATGGTCATGCGCCGTTCGCGGGTGGTGGAAGCCGGTCTCACCGACCAGATTCTCGACGACCCGCAGCATCCGTACACGCAATTGCTGGTGTCGTCGGTCCTGCAACCCTGAGCCGAAGCGTCGGCGCCGGTCCGCGCGACGGGCGCCCGGAGAAGTAGCGATGAACAACCTGATCGAGGTCCGCGACCTCAGCAAGACCTTCACCCTGCACCAGCAACAGGGCGTAGTGCTCAATGTGCTGCGCGGGCTCAACTTCAATGTCGCCGGCGGCGAATGCCTGGTGCTCCACGGACGCTCCGGCGCCGGCAAGAGCACCCTGCTGCGCACGCTCTACGGCAACTACCTGCCGGCCGGCGGCAGCATCCGCCTGCGCCACGCCGGCGACTGGCTGGAACTGGTCGGCGCCGAGCCTCGCGAGGTGCTCGCCGTGCGCCGCCAGACCCTCGGCTACGTCAGCCAGTTCCTGCGGGTGATCCCGCGGGTGGCGACCCTCGACGTGGTCATGGAGCCGGCCCTGGCCCGTGGCTGGAGCCGCGACAGCGCCGAACTGCGGGCGCGCAGCCTGCTGGCCCGGCTGAACATCCCGGAACGCCTCTGGCAACTGGCGCCGGGCACCTTTTCCGGCGGCGAGCAGCAACGCGTCAACATTGCCCGCGGCTTCATGGTCGAGTGGCCGATCCTGCTGCTCGACGAGCCGACCGCGTCCCTCGACGAAGCCAACCGCCAGGTAGTGCTGGAACTGATCGGCGAAGCCAAGGCCGCCGGCGCCGCGTTGATCGGCATCTTCCACGACCGCGCCGCCCGCGAGGCGGTGGCCAGCCGCTACCTGGACATGAGCCAGGAGCTTTCCCGCCAGGAGCAAGCCCATGTCGTCTGAACGCGTTCTCAGCAATGCCCGGGTAGTCAGCGCCGAGCGGGTCTTCGTCGGCAGCGTGCTGCTGCGCGACGGCCTGATCGCCGCGGTCGACGAAGGCCGCAGCCACCTGGCCGGGGCCGCGGACCTGGGGGGCGACTACCTGCTGCCCGGCCTGGTCGAGCTGCACACCGACAACCTGGAGAAGCACATGACCCCGCGTCCCGGCGTCGACTGGCCGTCGGCCTCGGCGGTGCTGGCGCACGACGCGCAGATCGTCGCCGCGGGGATCACCACGGTGTTCGACGCGCTGTCCATCGGCGACGTCAACCCCAAGGGCAAGCGCATGCAGCAGTTGCCGAAGATGCTCGAGGCCATCGGCGAAGCCGCCGCCAGCGGCGACGCGCGCGCCGACCATCGCCTGCACCTGCGTTGCGAGGTCAGCCATCCGCAGACGCTGGAGGTGTTCCGCGAACTGGTCGAGCATCCGCTGGTGCAACTGGTCTCGGTGATGGACCACGCCCCCGGCCAGCGCCAGTTCGCCAGGCTGGAGAAGTACCGCGAGTACTACCAGGGCAAGTACCACCTGAGCGATGCCGAGATGGACGCCTTCATCGTCGAGCAGGTAGCCAACTCCGAGCGCTACAGCGACGCCGCCCGTGCGGCCATCGTCGATGTCTGCCAGGGACGCGGCCTGTCGGTGGCCAGCCATGACGACGCGACCCTCGCGCATGTCCGCGAGTCGGCCGGCTACGGCATGGCCATCGCCGAGTTCCCGACCACCGTGGAGGCCGCCAGGGCCAGCCACGAGCATGGCCTGCAGGTGCTGATGGGCGCGCCCAACGTGGTCCGCGGCGGGTCCCACTCGGGCAACGTGGCGGCGGCGCAACTGGCGGGAATCGGCGTGCTGGATATCCTTTCCAGCGACTACTATCCGGCCAGCCTGCTGCATGCGGCCTTGCTGCTCGCCGGCGAGCACAGCGAGTATGATGCGATCCGCTACGACCTGCCGCGCGCGGTGGCGATGGTCAGCCGTACCCCGGCGCTGGCCGCCGGGCTGACCGATCGTGGCGAAATCCGCGTCGGCCTGCGCGCCGATCTGCTGCAGGCGCGGGCGCTCGGCAACAACCAGCCGGTGGTGCGCCAGGTCTGGCGCGGCGGGCAGAGAGTGTTCTGATGACAGGCAGACTGATTTATCTGATGGGGCCTTCCGGCTCGGGCAAGGACAGCCTGTTGCAGGCCGCGCGCGAGCCCCTGGCGCTGCGCGGCTGCCGTATCGTGCGGCGGGTGATCACGCGCTCCGCGGAAGCGGTGGGGGAGGACGCCCAGGCGGTGACCCCGGCGCAGTTCGACACCCTCGAGCGGGCCTCGGCGTTCGCCATGAGCTGGCGCGCCAACGGCCTTTGCTATGGCATTCCGGTGCAGATCGACGAGTGGCTGGCGCAGGGCTACGACGTGCTGGTGAACGGCTCGCGCGGCTACCTGGCGCAGGCCCGCCGGCGCTATCCGGATCTGCTCGCGGTCCTGCTCGGGGTGAAACCCGAGGTGCTGCGCCAGCGCCTGCTGGCGCGCGGCCGGGAAAGCCCCGAGGAAATCGAGGCGCGCCTGGCGCGCAACGCCGAGTTCGCCGCCGGCCTGGAGGGCCCGCTGTTCCAACTGGACAACTCCGGTGACCTCGACGACACGCTACGCAGCCTCCTGGCCCGTCTCGGCAGCGACCGCGCATGCGCCTGACCCTGCTCGGCACCGGCGATGCCCGCCAGGTGCCGGTCTACGGTTGCGATTGCCCGGCCTGTCGCAACGCGCGCGCCGACGCCGGCCTGCGTCGCCGTCCCTGTAGCGCGCTGCTGGAGTGCGCCGGCCAGCGCTGGCTGATCGACAGCGGCCTGGTCGATCTCTGCGAGCGCTTCCCGCCCCATAGCCTCGACGGCATCCTCCAGACCCATTACCACGCCGACCACGCCCAAGGCCTGCTGCACCTGCGCTGGGGTCAGGGCCTGGTGATCCCGGTGCATGGCCCGGCCGACCCGGAGGGCCTCGCCGACCTCTACAAGCATCCGGGCATCCTCGATTTCAGCCAGCCCTTCGGCGCCTTCGAGCGGCGCCAGTGGGGCGCGTTGGCGGCGACCGCGCTACCGCTGGTCCACTCGAAGCCGACCTTCGGCTACTTGCTGGAGGGGGCTTCCGAGGAGGGAACGATACGGCGTCTGGCCTACCTCACCGATACCGTCGGGCTGCCGGCGGACAGCGCCTCGCGATTGCTCGCGGCGCCGCTGGACCTGCTGGTGCTGGACTGCTCGATGCCGCCGCAGGAGCGGCCGCCGCGCAACCACAACGACCTGACGCGGGCACTGGAGTGCATCGAATCGCTGCGTCCCCGGCGGGCCGTGTTGACTCACGTCGGGCATGCGCTGGACGCCTGGCTGCTGGACCACCCCGCTGCGTTGCCCGAGGGGGTGGAACTGGCACACGACGGCATGTGCCTGCCGCTGTAGCGCCCGGCAAGGCGTTGTGGGCGAAATCAGTCCAGGCTGGGATCGAAGCGGATTCGCCGACCTACCACCAGGGCAAACAGCAGCCAGGCGCCGGATATGCCCAGCAGTCCCCAGGCGCACCAGGCGAGGAGGGTGGCATCGGGCGGCAGGCTCAGCGCCAGGATCGCGCTGGCGATCACCACGAACAGAAGAATGACGGCGGATCGTGACATGGTTTCACTCCCGGAGCCCTCTCCGTCGGGCTCGCTGTTCCTTGTGCCGGTTCAGTGGCGCCGAGGTTCCGTGGCGCCCTTGTCGCTCAGCGGAAGCTTCGCTGGATATTCGTCTCCTCCGCGCTCTATCAGCCAGAGCAGCCCGTAGACGCCGACCGAAAGGGCCAGGGCGGTCAGCGGCAAAGCCAGGATCCACATGTTCTTTCTCCCTTCCGCCCGCCAGCATCCCGGGGACCTGTGCGGCGGTGTAGCGTCGTTGGATGCCGGTCTCCCGGCGCTTGCTTCGTCAGAATGTCCAGGCCTGTTCGTCGGCCGCGGTCACCAGCGCCGTGCCGCGCTCGTCCTCGCCTACGGTGACGATGCGCGGGGATTCGTCGGGCGCCTGGATCACCAGTCGCTGCGCAGCGGGTGCCCACTGCGGTGTTGCGTTGCTGTCCAGCACTACCGGCTTTTCGCCGTTGCGTTCCTGCGTCCTGTCCTCGTCGCCCAGTGCGCTGTTCTGGAAGACTACGAGAGCCAGCAGGGAAAGAAGTCCGGTGCCGACCAGGTTGCGTGAGCTGCTCATGTTCACCTCCATTTCGTAGCTTTGCCAGGCAGATGGCCAAGGTTTGATCCTGAGGGTCTTGTAGCAGCGGTTGTGCCAACTTTTTTCTATAAAAAATCCTTTTAAATCAATGAATTATATATGTGTCCGAGACTCTCTCGCATGCACTTTGCACGGATGGGCATTTTGCCGGTTGCAAAATGCATGATGCTGTCAGCCCAGATGCAGCGCCAGGCTTACGCCGTGGCTGGTGAACCCTAGCGCGGCATAGAAGCGCTGCGCGGTTTCCCGGTCCTGGTGACTGGAAAGCGCCAGTTTGTAGCAGCCCCAACTGCGCGCGCGCTCCACGGCCCGGCCGATCAGCTCGCGGCCTACGCCCTGGCCGCGGGCGTGGCGGTCGACCACCATGTCTTCGAGAATCGCCGAGCGGGCGAAATCGTGCGCCAGGTGTTCGATCAGATGCAGGGTGCAGGTGCCGAGCAGGCGCTCGCCGCGCTCGGCCACCAGGGTGACCCGGTCGCCGCGCGGTCGTTGCAGTTGGATGGCCAGCAACGCCGGGTCCGGGCGCGGATCGGCGCTACCGAGTTGCTGTAGCAGCAACGACAGGCGCGGCGCGTCGTGCTCGCTGGCGATCCGCACATCGAAGCTGGCGAAGGGGGAGTCCGGTATCCGCGGCTGGCGCGGGGCGTCCGGCAGGTCCTGTGCGGCGGGAATGGCGACGGTCTGGTTCATGCTGCACCTCCAGGGTTGCGGAAAATTATGCGCAGCCTTGGTGGCAGTGGCATGACAAACGCTTTCTCTGCCGTTAACATGCCGCCCCGTCAGCGCATCGTGCATTGCGCCGCTGGACTCCGATGGAGATGGTCTTTCTGTCGAAAGCCGGCATGGCAAAAAGCACCGGCGCGATTCGTCCTCGTAGTTTAATGGATAGAACGGCCCCCTCCTAAGGGGTCGGTACAGGTTCGATTCCTGTCGGGGACGCCACCTTCTTTCTTTACCTTGCCTCCCTCCAGGCGCCATGCCTGCGCTGTCCGGCCTGCCGGCATGGCAGGCCGGCGTCGCCTGGGCAATACTGTGGAAACATGGTTTGCCGACGACCGACGGGAGGGCGGGCATGTCTGCCAATCGGGTGAATATTCGCCTGGCCCGGGTGGAGGACGCAGAGATGATCGGCGCGTTCGTACGCCGGCTGACTCGCGAGCATGTTGCCCGTGATTTCCCTCCACAGGGGCGGCGTTTCCTTCAGCGAGCCCTTGGCACTCCGCGAATCCTGGAGGGTATGCGTGGAACCTGCCGCTATTTCGTCGCCGAGGAGCGGGGGAATATGCTTGGCGTCGTCGCCACTCGCGACGACCATCATCTGCTCATGCTATTCGTCGCGGAAGAGGCCCAGGGCCAGGGGCTGGCGCGTGCCCTCTGGGCACGTGCGCGCGAAGCTTGTCTCGAGGCGGGATATTCGGGTGTCTTCACTGTCAGCGCGGCGCTGGGGGCTGTGCCGGTCTACCAGAGGTTCGGTTTCGTGGCGAGCGGTCCGGTGACCACCGAGCACGGTGTGACGCGTCTGCCGATGACGACCCGGTGAGGACATCCTCCCAGCAGGCGTCGGCTAGCTGCCTTCCGGCGCCGCGAGGGTGGCCGACACGGAGCCTGCGGTCGTTGTCGTTTCGTGCCATACGCCCTTTGGCACCAGAAGCCAGTCGCCCGGAAACAGGTTATAGGTTCGCATCCGCGTCGGCGCCTCGAGCTCCCGCCCGTCGTAGATGACGTGGCGCTCGCCATTGGGCAGGACGCAGTTGTGGCTTGGCTGTTCCACCGCGGGCTTGTCGCCCAGCCTCCAGGTCTTGCAGCCGAACAGTTGCACGATCCATACGGTACGAATGTCGAAATGCAGCGGCGCTCCGCATCCTGGCGGAGAGATATAGGCGTTGACCCGATCGATCACCGCCGCGCCGCAATCACGCGGCTTCAAGCGTTCGCGAAGCTCCACCACCGTGCGTTCCAGATTCATGTAGCAGCGCGTCCCGGCCGGTCTGTCCGGAGCTCCGCTTGCCGGCAGCGCTATTTCCAGGTGCGCGCCATCCGCCGCGCGCAGCATGACCTTGGCTGGGCTTTGGCTGAGCGCGACGACGAACAGGCGATCGGTCCGGGGATCGAGTACGCCCGGGTCGTGTCCATGGGAATGCACGATGTCCATCTTCTACAGGGCGCCCGCTTCGTCCTGGTTTTCCGTTCGAGGACGCGAATGGTCGACGATGTCCGGTTCCAGGGCACCGACTCCGAAGACGGCGAATACCGGTTCGCGCAGAGGGTCGAAGCCGAGCAGGTCCTCGAACAGTTCATCGCGCAGGGCAATGGTGGTGAAGGCGCCAAGGCCTAGCCATGACGCGGTGAGCAGAAGCGATTGCCCGCTGAAGCCGATCTCGGCCATCACGGCCCGGGCGACGCGCGAAAAGTCGTATTTCCAGGCCGTGCGCGGAAGGAACGCGGAGCAGAGAAAGATGACGGCGGCTTCCCGAACCCATTCCTGGTCTCCGCAGGCCTTGGCGATCCACTCGTGTGCATCCCCCGTCCACAGGCGCTCCAGGCCGTGGCGGCGAACGGAATAGTGGTAGATCCCTCTCTCGATGCCGTCGACGTTGAGGACGATCGGATAGACTTCGACCGGATGTAACGAGCCGCCGCTCGGCGAGGTCTTGCGGACGAACACGTCGCCGAGAGGGTTGGGTACGCTCTTGATCATGCCCCAGGCGAACTTGAGCAGGCTGGACAACTGGGCTTCGGTGAGGGGATGGTCCGCGTATCGGCGAGCCGTCCTCCTGTTCAGCATGGTTTTCGGGAACGAGGGTTCTCCTCTGGAGGCCGTCATGCGTGGTTCGCTCAATGGACTGAACGGTGCCGCCGGATATTCCATGAAGGCGGATGCCTGACGCGTGACGGCTGCCTTCTCGGCCAGGGCGGCATTGAACTCCGCGGGTGGGGCGAAGATCGTCTCCCTGCTCGTCCGTGTTGCGAGCAGGAAGCGCATGGCGTCGCCCCAGCCCGCACCAGGGGCGCGCAGGCGGGTTCCCCTCAGATCCTCGGCGCGCACCGTCAGCACATCGAGTTCCAGCAGATCGTGCAGAACGCCGATGGCTCTGTTGACAGACTCCGCCTCGCCTCCCTGCTCGAAGGCCCGGCTGACGAAATCGTCGGGTTCGATCCAGTCCATGAACAGATCCAGCAGCGGTATCGCCTCCCTGGAAAAGGCTTTGCTGGCGCCAGTGGCGCGGTTCTCGAGGACGATCTGATCGTCGAGCAGCGTTACTCCCACGCCGTCCGAGAGATGCAGGGCGTTGCCGCTGATCCGCAGGGTGGCTGGCTCATCCGTTTCAACCTGTCGCTTCTGCATTCGCTTTCTCCCGCTCGTGCCGGACCCGTCCGCGAATTTCGCCATCCAGTTCGGCGAGTTCTTCGGCAAGCCGCTCGACGATGATTCTTCCCTGTTCCGTCAGGTTGGCGTCTCCTTGCAGCATGGGGGTCGCCTTCAGGCAGCCGGACAGGATCAGTAACGCGCGGCCCCGGCATTCGGCCGCTTCCCGTCCATCCAGGTTTGCTCGGCGCCAGTAGTACTTGACCAGTAGGGCGTAGATGTAATGGGCATGCAGGAAGCCGAAGAGATCACGACGCGAGCCGGACCACGGCAGCACGTAGTTGGCCTCGAGCGGTGTCTGCGGGAGGGTCAGCCTGGTCATTTCTCCAAGTTGGTAAAGAACCTGATGTCCGGTTTCATGGACGATCGACTCTTCAAGATCGAGAAGTGATTCATCCATGTTGCCCAGGTAGACGATTCCGGAGTAGCGCGCCGCCGAGCAACTGCGAAATGCCGCATCCGGAAGGTAGCCGAAGATGCGCACGCACTCCTCGATCTGCGCATGCAATTCGGGCCAGGCCGTTTCGATGTTCTTCAGGGCGCTGCCGAGAAGGCCGGCTTGCATTCTCAACGGATGGCCGATGGTGCGTCCTTCTTCTCCGGAGGAGGAGGGGGCACGACTGAAATCATAGGTTGGCGGTGTCGCTTTCATGACATAGGGATGCAGATCCTCGCGCTGGAGTGCGATCGCGCTGCCGGGGACGTAGAGGTTGGCCTTGCCTGTGAGTCGACGCTCGACGTCCTGCAGTACCGAGGGAAGTTTCGATATATGGCGGATGAGTTCTTCCGTGCGCCTGTTGGCCGATGCGCGGAGGAAAAAACGCAGCCAGATCGAATAGACGGGATCATCGAAGACGAGCGTAGATCCTCCTTCCCCCTCCCGGAGATTGAGCAGCGGCTCGGGGAGGCCAGGCTCCTGTGCCGTCCTCAGCACTTCGTCGCATTGTTTCAGGGCATCGAGACCCAGCTGGGTACGCTGCGCAAGGATGGCCTTGCGCAGCGAGTGGAAAGCCCCGAGCCCCCTGTCGGGCTGGAATGCCGAGTTCCAGGGGCGGTCGGTGCCCGGACTCATTGAGACTCACCCTTCAGATTGGCTAGTTGTTTGCTTCCCTGTTGCTGTTGTTGGTCAAGGATAGCGGCCAAGCCTTGGAGGAACTGTCGACCTTTCTGCTGTTGCTGCTGGTCGAGCAACGCGGCGAGGTCCTGCAGGTTGCGGCCTCCCTGCTGTTGCTGTTGGTCGAGGACCGCGGCCAGGTCCTGGAGGAGCTGTCGGCCCTTCTGCTGTTGTTGCTGGTCGAGCAACGCGGCGAGGTCCTGCAGGTTGCGGCCTCCCTGCTGTTGCTGCTGGTCGAGGATAGCGGCCAGGCCCTGGAGGAACTGCCGGCCCTTCTGCTGTTGCTGCTGGTCGAGCAGCGCGGCGAGGTCCTGCAGGTTGCGGCCTCCTTGCTGTTGTTGCTGGTCGAGCAGTGCGACGAGGTCCTGCAGGTTGCGACTTCCCTGCTGTTGTTGCTGGTCGAGGACAGCGGCCAGGTCCTGGAGGAACTGCCGGCCCTTCTGCTGTTGTTGCTGGTCGAGTAGCGCGGCCAGGTTGCGGCCTTTCTGCTGTTGCTGCTGGTCGAGCAACGCGGCGAGATCCTGCAGGTTGCGGCCTCCTTGCTGTTGCTGCTGGTCGAGCAGCGCGACGAGGTCCTGCAGGTTGCGGCTTCCCTGCTGTTGCTGCTGGTCGAGCAGCGCGGCGAGGTCCTGCAGGTTGCGGCCTCCTTGCTGTTGTTGCTGGTCGAGCAGTGCGACGAGGTCCTGCAGGTTGCGACTTCCCTGCTGTTGTTGCTGGTCGAGGACAGCGGCCAGGTCCTGGAGGAACTGCCGGCCCTTCTGCTGTTGTTGCTGGTCGAGTAGCGCGGCCAGGTTGCGGCCTTTCTGCTGTTGCTGCTGGTCGAGCAACGCGGCGAGGTCCTGCAGGTTGCGGCCTCCTTGCTGTTGCTGCTGGTCGAGCAGCGCGACGAGGTCCTGCAGGTTGCGGCTTCCCTGCTGTTGCTGCTGGTCGAGGACCGCCGCCAGGTCCTGGAGGAACTGCCGGCCCTTCTGCTGTTGCTGCTGGTCGAGCAGCGCGGCCAGGTTCGGCAGGTTGCGGCCTCCCTGCTGTTGCTGCTGGTCGAGGACGGCGGCCAGGTCCTGAAGGAGCTGCCGGCCTTTCTGCTGCTGTTGTTGGTCAAGTAGAGACGCAAGGTTCTTCAGTGCCTGCGCTCCTCCTTGTTGTTGCTGCTGGTCGAGTAGTGCCACCAGATCCTCTAGCATGTTCGTCGCTCCTTTTTGCTGGCTGACCAGATAGACGAAGTCCTTCAACGTTCGTGTCGAAGGACTCCGGTTGGGTGAATCGGGCTTTAGCAGGTGCTCGAGACGCTCGGCTGCGCGGGCGAGCAGTGCGCTATCGATGGATGAGAGAAATTGCAGATCGTCCGAAGAGATTTCGTGCTCTGCCGAGCGAATGGCATCCTCGGGCGCCGACGCCAGGGCATGGGCCAGCTTCGGATCGAGCAGTGCGCGGGATAGCAAGCTGGAAATCATTTTCCTCACCGTCGGTGATCAACATCCTGTGATGTATTTCGGATTAGCCCACGCCATTGGGGCCTGCAAGCTCCAGGGAATTGACATTTCGCGATTAGATTTCATGCGAAAGGTTATTGCGTTCGAGTGATCGGCGGCGGCGGTATTTCCACTCTGCCGTCGGCTGCCGTTTTCACAGGACGGGGGGGAAATTGCAGAAAAAAGGAACTGTCGCCGGGGCGTCGCGGAACCTTCGTAGGCGTACCGTTCGTCGCCCATGGCGGCGTCCGTGGTCGATTGCATAGCGCTCACAGCTCTTGACAGCCCTTTCCGGCGGGGCTTATATGTCCGCCATCAGGTCATGCGCATCAGCGTCGATGTCGCGGGACCGAACCTAACGCATACGCACAGAGCAAATGGGCTCTCCCGGGGTTACCCGGGAGGGCCTTTTTTCGTCCCGAAAAAATAACAACAAGAGGTGATACCCATGCGTCACGGCGATATTTCCAGCAGCAACGACACCGTCGGAGTGGCGGTGGTCAACTACAAGATGCCGCGCCTGCACACCGCGGCGGAGGTCCTGGACAACGCCCGGAAGATCGCCGACATGATCGTCGGCATGAAGCAGGGCCTGCCCGGCATGGACCTGGTGGTGTTCCCCGAGTACAGCCTGCAGGGCATCATGTACGATCCGGCGGAGATGATGGAAACCGCGGTGGCGATCCCCGGCGAGGAAACCGAGATATTCTCCCGCGCCTGCCGCAAGGCCAATGTCTGGGGCGTATTCTCCCTCACCGGCGAACGGCACGAGGAGCATCCGCGCAAGGCGCCGTACAACACCCTGGTGCTGATCGACAACAACGGCGAGATCGTCCAGAAGTACCGCAAGATCATTCCCTGGTGCCCCATCGAGGGCTGGTATCCCGGTGGCCAGACCTACGTCAGCGAAGGGCCGAAGGGCATGAAGATCAGCCTGATCATCTGCGACGACGGCAACTACCCGGAAATCTGGCGCGACTGCGCGATGAAGGGCGCCGAGCTGATCGTGCGCTGCCAGGGCTACATGTACCCGGCCAAGGACCAGCAGGTGATGATGGCCAAGGCCATGGCCTGGGCCAACAACTGCTATGTGGCGGTGGCCAACGCCGCCGGCTTCGACGGCGTGTATTCCTACTTCGGCCACTCGGCGATCATCGGCTTCGACGGCCGTACCCTGGGCGAGTGCGGCGAGGAGGAAATGGGTATCCAGTACGCCCAGCTGTCGCTTTCGCAGATCCGCGATGCGCGCGCCAACGATCAGTCGCAGAACCACCTGTTCAAGATCCTCCACCGCGGCTACAGCGGCTTGCAGGCGTCCGGCGACGGTGACCGGGGCCTGGCGGAGTGTCCGTTCGAGTTCTACCGCACCTGGGTCACCGACGCCGAGAAGGCGCGCGACAATGTCGAGCGACTGACCCGCTCGTCCACCGGCGTGGCGCAATGCCCGGTCGGCCGGCTGCCCTACGAGGGACTGGAGAAGGAGGCCTGACGGCAGACGCCGCCAGCCCGGCGTGCCGTCGCGCGGCACGCCGTCTCCGCCATTTCCCCCTGTGGCAGAAGGAGTTTCATCCATGCCTTTTCTGAGCGACATGCTCGACCAGTCCCGCCGGCAGCAGGACGAGGAACAGGCCCTGGCGCGGGAGAATCTCGCCGAGGCGAGTCTGCTCCAGGCCCACCTGAGTCACCGCAGCGCCCTGCACAGCCGCTTCCGTTTCGACCCGGCGGCGGTGATGGACTGCCTGCGCGCCGAGGTACTCGGCCAGGAATCGGCGCTACAGGCCGTCGAGGACATGCTCAAGGTGGTTCGCGCGGACATCGCCGACCCGCGCCGTCCGCTGTTCAGCGCGCTGTTCCTCGGCCCCACCGGGGTCGGCAAGACCGAGATCGTGCGCGCCCTGGCCAGGGCCCTGCACGGCGACGCCGAGGGGTTCTGCCGGGTGGACATGAACACCCTGTCCCAGGAGCACTATGCCGCCGCCCTCACCGGTGCGCCGCCGGGCTACGTCGGGGCGAAGGAGGGCACCACCCTGTTGGAGCAGGACACGCTGGACGGCAGTCCCGGGCGCCCCGGCATCGTTCTCTTCGACGAACTGGAGAAGGCCAGCCCGGAAGTGGTCCATACGTTGCTCAACGTGCTCGACAACGGCCTGCTGCGGGTCGCTTCCGGCGAACGCACCTACCATTTCCGCAATACCCTGGTGTTCATGACCAGCAATCTCTGCGCCCATGAGATCCAGCGCTACGACGAGCGTCGCCAGCGCCTGCCCTGGCGCCTGCTGCCGGTCGGCGGCGAACGCCGGCGGCGGGACATCGACGGGATGGTCCGGGCCCGGCTGCTGAAGACCTTCTCGCCGGAGTTCGTCAATCGTCTCGATAGCGTGGTCACCTTCAACTGGATCGAACGCAACGTCGTCGCGCGCCTGGTCGAGTTGGAGGTGCAGCGGCTCAACCGGCGCCTGGAGAAGCATCGCTGCCGCCTGGAGGCGACCCCGGAGGTGCTGGCGAAGATCGCCCGCGCCGGCTTCGACCGGCAGTTCGGCGCCCGTGCGTTGCGCCGCAGCGTCCGTCATCATCTCGAGGTACCGCTGGCCGAGCATCTGCTCGACCACCACCAGCCGGGCGACGGGAACTGCACGACCTACCTGGCGAGCCTGGAGCACGAGCGGGTTCGCTTCGTGCGGCGCTGAGCGACAGTCACAGGAGAGGAAACGGATGGGATCGCATCAGGAGCGGCCGCTGATCGGCCTGCTGTTCTCCGAAACCGGCGTCACCGCCGATATCGAGCGCTCGCAGCGCTATGGCGCATTGCTCGCGGTCGAGCAACTGAACCGCGAGGGCGGCGTCGGCGGTCGCCCGATCGAAACGCTGTCCCAGGACCCCGGCGGCGATCCGGACCGCTATCGGCTGTGCGCCGAGGACTTCATTCGCAACCGGGGGGTACGGTTCCTCGTGGGCTGCTACATGTCGCACACGCGCAAGGCGGTGATGCCGGTGGTCGAGCGCGCCGACGCGCTGCTCTGCTACCCGACTCCCTACGAGGGCTTCGAGTATTCGCCGAACATCGTCTACGGCGGTCCGGCGCCGAACCAGAACAGTGCGCCGCTGGCGGCGTACCTGATTCGCCACTACGGCGAGCGGGTGGTGTTCATCGGCTCGGACTACATCTATCCGCGGGAAAGCAACCATGTGATGCGCCACCTGTACCGCCAGCACGGCGGCATGGTGCTCAAGGAAATCTACATTCCGCTGTATCCCTCCGACGACGACGTGCAGCGCGCCGTCGAGCGCATCTACCAGGCGCGCGCCGACGTGGTCTTCTCCACCGTGGTGGGCACCGGCACCGCCGAGCTGTATCGCGCCATCGCCCGTCGCTACGGCGATGGCAGGCGGCCGCCGATCGCCAGCCTGACCACCAGCGAGGCGGAGGTGGCGAAGATGGAGAGCGACGTGGCGGAGGGGCAGGTGGTGGTCGCGCCGTACTTCTCCAGCATCGATACGGCCGCCAGCCGCGCCTTCGTCCAGGCCTGCCATGGCTTCTTCCCGGAAAACGCGACCATCACCGCCTGGGCCGAGGCGGCCTACTGGCAGACCTTGCTGCTTGGCCGCGCCGCACAGGCCGCAGGCAGTTGGCGAGTGGAAGACGTGCAGCGGCACCTGTACGACATTTGCATCGACGCGCCGCAGGGGCCGGTCCGGGTGGAGCGCCAGAACAACCACAGCCGCCTGTCTTCGCGCATCGCGGAAATCGATGCGCGCGGCGTGTTCCAGGTCCGCTGGCAGTCGCCCGAACCGATTCGCCCCGATCCTTATGTCGTCGTGCATAACCTCGACGACTGGTCCGCCAGCATGGGCGGGGGAGCGCTCCCATGAGCGCCAACTCGCTGCTTGGCAGCCTGCGCGAGTTGCAGGTGCTGGTACTCAACCCGCCGGGAGAGGTCAGCGACGCCCTGGTCTTGCAACTGATCCGCATCGGTTGTTCGGTACGCCAGTATTGGCCGCCGCCTGAATCTTTCGACGTGCCGGTGGACGTGGTCTTCACCAGCATTTTCCAGAATCGCCACCACGACGAGATCGCTGCGCTGCTCGCCGCCGGAACTCCGCGCACTACCCTGGTGGCGCTGGTGGAGTACGAAAGCCCCGCGGTGCTCTCGCAGATCATCGAACTGGAGTGCCACGGCGTGATCACCCAGCCGCTCGACGCCCACCGGGTGCTGCCTGTGCTGGTATCGGCGCGGCGCATCAGCGAGGAAATGGCGAAGCTGAAGCAGAAGACCGAGCAGCTCCAGGAACGCATTGCCGGCCAGGCCCGGATCAACCAGGCCAAGGCGTTGCTGATGCAGCGCCATGGCTGGGACGAGCGCGAGGCGCACCAGTACCTGTCACGGGAGGCGATGAAGCGACGCGAGCCGATCCTGAAGATCGCCCGGGAGTTGCTGGGAGACGAGCCGTCCGCCTGAGCGATACCGGCCTGTTTTCTGGCAACAGGCTGGGGCATGCCGATGTCGGAACGTTCGTCGAAGCATCTTCCTTGGGTTGCGGCGATTCTCTCCAAGTTCTTCGATTCTGTTTGGGAGTGGATCGTCTTCCGCAGGCGCTCGGGTAGAATTCGAAGCCGCTGTCCAGTGCGACTTTAATATGCCCGGAAGTTCGGTAGCGTTCGGGCGGGAAAGCGCAGGCTTGCCCTGGACAGACGCGGGGGCGGCGCGCCTGCGGGCCGTCGCTGTGCGAAGAGGCGCAGATGAACTGCGGCTCCCGCGGTTAGGGCTTCTCAATATTCCGGAGCTGGGTTTTCCTGCGCATTCATAACAGTTCTGAAATGAAAAGGTATTCGCTCTTCGAGAGTTGCGGAGCAATTCCGAATATAGCGTCGGCAAGCGATTTCCGTTTTTGCAACTTCTGCCTATATTCTGAGCGACTCGCTCTCGACTGAGCGTTTTCCATTGTTCGGCGACATTCCTTTCCCTGTTCGAGGCTCTTAATGAAACGACTTCGAGTTGCCGTTTCCTGCGCGCTGCTGGCGGCGCTGGTGGGTTGTTCCAATGGTCAGGTCAAGCCGGAAAACTACTCGGGCTTCATCGGTGACTATTCGATGCTGGCGCCTGCCACCGCGCCTTCCGGAGCGCCGCTCCTGCGCTGGGTAGACCCGCAGGCGGACGTGCGGCACTACCAGCGGATCTACATCGAGCCCAGCAGGTTCTATCCGGTCCCGAAACCGAACGACAAGGTTTCCGCGAAGACGCTTGCGGACATCACGACCTACTACGATCAGGCATTGCGCCGTGAGCTGGGCAAGAGCCTGCCGCTGGCCAGCGCCCCCGGCCCGGGTATCCTGGTGCTGAAACCGGCGATCACCGCAGTTTCCAGCCATACCCAGGGTCTACGGCCATACGAGGTCATCCCCATCGCGCTGATCGCTGCTGGGATGAGCACGGCGGTCGGGATTCGCGACCAGGATACCCAGATCGCCACCGAGGCCATGCTGCTCGACGGTGGGGACAACAAGGTATTGGCGAAGATGGTGCGCCAGGGCACCGGCAAGGCGCTGGACGATTCCGATCAGCCGATCACGGGAGACGATGTCAAGGCGGTGCTGGACGGTTGGGCGGCCGACATGCGCATGTCGTACGAGAAGACTCTCGGTTCTCGTCGATGACGGTCGGCGGGGAACTGGCTAAGCGTCCCCGCCGCCTTTTCCGACGCTAGCCGAGCGGCCAGTTGATCACCACGACGGCGTCGTTGTAGTCGTTGTCGGTGCTGTCTTCAGAGCCGACCAGGGCGAAGTTCAGCTCATTGGCCAGGATCACCTGTGCCGAAACCAGATCCGAAGAGCGGCCATTGACGCTGACCAGGATCTGCACCTTGCCGCCGCCGCCCGAGTTGAGCACCTTGCTGCCGATGATGCCGTTGTTGGTGCTTTGCCCGGTGAAGGTCGCGACGGTTTCGTTGTTGACCTGCACGTTCACCGTCTGGGTTCCGGCCGAGTTGGCGAAGGCGGTGACGCCGAACTGGGTGTTGGCGGGAAGGGTGAACACTCCTTGTGTTGCCATGATGTATCTCCACTGAATACCTGGCCTGCCTTTTCAGGCAGCCGTCTGGCGCGCGGTATGGCGTGTCGGGAGAGATCCGCAGTCCTTGGCGGCAGGCGATGCGCAGGCAGGAAGGACGCATCGTTCAGCCAATCTACGCCGTCGACCGGGCGCGACCACTGCTAGAGTTCGCAGGAGGGCTACAGGGGGTCCTGGCACTGGCGATGCATGGCCCGGTGCCGGTCTATGGCAGCCGCCTGCCGGCCCGCTCGTTCGATTGTTACGCTGCCTGTAATGATCTATTGCCGATGCCGGCAGGCCAGGGGCGATTGTCTCGAAATATACTGCGTCACCTGGTCGCCGCAGCGGCGACGGCTACCCACTGGCCGTCGTCCGGGTCGCCGGTTCCATCCCGGCCGCGCCAACCCCCGCATTCAGGCCCCGCTGCGGCGACTGCATTCCCGCTGGATTCGAGGCTCGTACCCTATGACTCCCGATCAACGATTTGCCCGTTGGGTTCAAGTCGCTATCGCGGTATTCGTGTTGCTGTTCGTCTACTTCCTGGTCGCCGACCTGTGGATGCCGCTCACCCCGCAGGCCCAGTTGACCCGGCCGGTGGTGCGCGTCGCGCCGCGTGTCAGCGGTCAGGTCGCCGAGGTGCTGGTGTCCAACAACGGCCACGTGCAGCCCGGCGAAGTGTTGTTCCGCCTCGATCCCGAGCCGTTCCAACTGGCCGTGCGCCAGGCCGAACTGGCACTGGAGGAAGCCGAGCGCACCAACCGCGAGCTGGATGCCGCCATCGCCTCGGCCAAGGCCGACCTCCTGGCCGCGCGCAGCAGCGCCGGCGAGCTGGACAGCGAGGCGCGCCGCACCGCCCAACTGGTGCAGCGCCACCATGTGTCGCAGCAGATGCACGAGCAGGTCAGCGCCCAGGCCCAGGCCGCCCGTGCCCGGGTCGCCGCGGCCCAGGCGCGGATCGGCGAGCTGACCGCGCGACGCGGCACGGCCGGCGAGGACAACCTGCGCCTGCGCCAGGCGCGTAACGCCCTGGCCCAGGCCCGTCTGCAACTGCAATACAGCAGCGTCCGGGCCGACCGCGCCGGGACCCTGAGCAACCTGCAACTGACCCCGGGCACCTACGTTCCGGCCGGTACGCCGGTGGCGGCGCTGGTGGACGACCGCATCGACATCGTCGCCGACTTCCGCGAGAAATCGCTGCGCTACGTGCGCCCTGGCGACCGTGCGGCGGTGGTGTTCGACGCGCGTCCCGGCGAAGTGTTCGGCGCGCGGGTGGCGGCCATCGACGCCGGGGTCAAGGAGGGCCAGCTGGACGCCAACGGCGACCTCGCCGCGCCGGTCACCTCCGACCGCTGGGTCCGCGACGCTCAGCGCCAGCGCCTGCACGTGGTGCTCGACGAACTTCCCGAAGGCTTGCTGCCCACCGGTGCCAAGGCCACCGTGCAGCTGTATCCCGGCGACGGCCTGAGCCACCTGCTCGGTCGCGCGCAGATCGTCGCCATCAGCCTGCTGCACTACGTCTACTGACGCCATGCCGGCCAAGCTCGCGATGTCCGCCAACGACCTGCGTCAGTGCCTGCGCATCGCCGGCGGCGGCACCCTGGGGTTCTTCGTCTGCAAGCTGATGAACTGGGACTACGGCTCGTTCTTCGGCGTCTACCCGATGCTGCTGCTCGGCCTGACGCCGGTGATCAACCTGCACATCGTCCGCCAGTTCCTCGCCAACTCGGTGGTGATCAGCGTCGAGGTACTGGTGCTATACGGGTTGTTCGGCGACCGGCCGCTGCTGATGACGCCTATCGTCTTCGGCCTCTTCGTCTACCGCTTCGCCCTGATGGCGCGCGGCCCGCTGTTCTTCTTCGGCGCACTGAGTTCGGTGTTCCTCTCGATGCTGCTGCACTTTGCCAGCTATCCGGACGTCGATCTGTTCGACATGCTCGCCAGCAACATGGTCGCCACCTGGCTGACGGTGGCCATCGCCGTGCTGATGTTCTACCTGTTCCCCGACGTCGAACCGCGGCCGCCGCGCCAGGCGCCGGCCAAGGATGCCCCCAGCCGGCGCCACGAGACGCTGCTCGGGGCCACGGTGGCGACCCTGTCCTTCGTGGTCTTCCAGACCTTCGACCTGAAGGACTCGCTGTCGGCGCAGATCGCCTCGATCCTGGTGTTGTTCCCCATGCACTGGAAGGGCGTGCACTTCGCCGGGCGCATCCGCGCCCTCGGTACGCTGCTCGGCTGTGCGCTGGCGGTGGGCTTGCAGGTGCTGCTCTACGATCACTACGACATCCTGCCCTTCGTCGCCCTGTTGCTGTGGATCTCGGCGATGTTCTGCGCGCGCATCCACATGCTGGAGAACGGCGTACCGGGGATCGGTTTCGGCGCGCTGACCACCCTGGCGATCGTCCTCGGCCAGTACCTGACGCCGACCCACGACATGATGTACAGCGTGCTCTACCGATTTACCTCGGTGTGCTTCGCGGTGCTGATCACGCTGATGACGGTGCTGGTGATCCACCTGTTCCTCAACCGCTTCGCCGCCACCCGGCACTACAGCCACTGAGGCCTCAGGCGCGCCGGCCCGGCCAGTTGACCAGCGCGACGCCGAGCATCACCAGCAGCATGCCGCCGATCGCCGCCAGCGCCAGGCGCTCGTCGAACAGCAGCCAGGAGGCCAGCGCGGTCACTGGCGGCACCAGGTAGAACAGGCTCGCCACCTTCGACGCGGCGCCATGCCGGATCAGCGTGTAGAGCAGGCCGACGGCGCCGAACGAGAGTCCCAGCACCAGCCAGCCGAGGGTCAGCACGAACGGCGTGCTCCACTGCACCTCGCGGCTTTCGAAAAGCAGCGCGGCGAGGCCGAGCAGGGCGCCGCTGGCCAGGTACTGGACGACGCCGCCGGTGCGCAGGTCCATGCCGCCGCAGAAGCGCTTCTGGTACAGCGTGCCGCAGGTGATCGCCGCCAGCGCCACCAGCACCGCGGCCCAGGCCAGGCCGTCGGCGCCACCGTGGATGCGGCCGAGCACCACCAGGGCTACGCCAGCCAGGCCGAGCGCCAGTCCCAGCCATTGCCGGCGGCTGACCCGCTCGCCGAGCCAGATGCCGGCCAGGGCCGCGGTAGCCAGCGGTTGCAGGCCGACCAACAGGGAGGTCAGGCCGGCCGACATGCCGTGCTCGATGGCGAGGAACACCCCGCCCAGGTACAGGCCATGGACCAGCAGGCCGGCGACCGCGACATGCCCGGCCAGCCGTGCCGAGCCCGGCCAGGGCGCACGGCTGAGCAGGGCGAAGGCGGCCAGCAGGGCGGCCGCGAGGAGCAGGCGGATGGCCAGGAAGGTGAAGGGCTCGGCGTACGGCAGGCCGAACTTGGCGCCGAGGAATCCAGTGCTCCAGAGCAGCACGAAGAGCAGCGGCATGCCGCTGCCGAGCCAGGCGGGTGTGCGCATGCAAGGTCCTCGTCGGGAGGTGGCGGGACGGTCGTGGCGCCCCGCGCGTGTCGGTGTCAGTCCAGCAGCGAGCGGCCTCGCTCCAGGTAGGCGCGCATTTCCGTCTCGGGCACCATGCCGCCGCCGGTGGCCCAGACCAGGTGGGTGGCATTGGCCAAGCGCGCCGAGGTCAGCCCCATGCGTTCGCGATAGCCCTGCGGCTCACGGGTGACCCGGGCGATGCCCGGCGCGCCGGCCAGGGCCGAGGGTTCCAGGCGGATGCCCTGGCTGCGCTCGAGCAACGCGAGCAGGCGGAACAGTTCGTCGTCGTCCACCGTGTAGTAGCCGTCGAGCAGGCGCTGCATGGCGCGGCCGACGAAACCCGACGGACGCCCCACCGCCAGGCCATCGGCGGCGGTGCGGTTGTCGATGCCGAAGTCCTGCACCGAAACCTGCTCGTGGCGGCCGGTATAGACGCCGAGGAACATGCAGGGCGAGTGGGTCGGCTCGGCGAACAGGCAGTGCACCGCGTCGCCGAACGCCAGCTTGAGGCCGAAGGCCACGCCGCCGGGACCGCCGCCGACCCCGCAGGGCAGGTGGACGAACAGCGGGTGCTCGCTGTCGACGCGGATGCCGGCGGCGTCCAGCTGGCCGCGCAGTCGCTCGGCGGCGACGGCGTAGCCGAGGAACAGGTCGCGGGAGTTTTCGTCGTCGACGAAATGGGTGTAGGGATCGCCGGCCGCTTCGCGGCGGCCCTGTTCCACCGCGACACTGTAGTCGGAGGCGTACTCCACCACCGTCACGCCGTGGGCGCGCAGCTTGTCCTTCTTCCACTGGCGGGCGTCGGCGGACATGTGCACGCTGGCCTGGAAGCCCAGCGCGGCGCCGATGATGCCGATGGAAAGGCCCAGGTTGCCGGTGGAGCCCACGGCTATCCGGTGGCGGGCGAAGAATGCCCGGCAATCCGCCTCGGCCAGCCGCGAGTAGTCGTCGTCGAGGCCGACCAGGCCGTGCTCCAGGGCCAGGCGCTCGGCATGGGCGAGCACTTCATAGATGCCGCCGCGGGCCTTGATCGAGCCGGAGATCGGCAGGTGGCTATCGCGTTTCAGCCAGAGCCGGCCGGGCAGTTCGGCGGCGTAATGCTGGCGCAGGGCATCGTGGAAGGCGGCGACCTCGACCAGGTCGGACTCGATGATGCCGCCGCTGGCGGCGGTTTCCGGAAACAGCCGGGCGATCAGCGGGGCGAAGCGCTGCAGGCGGGCGCTGGCGTCGGCCACGTCGGCGGCGCCGAGGCCGACGTCGGCCAGGGCTTCGGCGCTCGGCGCGATGGCTGGGTTGAACCACTCGCTCGGGCGCAGGGCGATCAGGTCGGCCAGGCGCGGGAATTCGGCGAGCCAGTCGGCCTTGGGTGTTCCGAGAATCAACGGCAGTACTCCTGTGGCGGGTAGGGCGGCGAAGGCACAGAGGATATACGCCTGGCCGGCGTTTTTCCTCGTACCCGGCAGGCAAGGCAGAACGCCTCTGCGGCGAAAGGCTTTGCACACGCGAGAATGTGCCGCATGCTTGATATCTTGAACAAGCGATGCGTATTTTGTACGCGGCCGCCGCCCGGTGCGGCATCCGCGATACCAACAAGGATAAGAAGTCATGACTATCGAAGGCCAAGGCTCACTCGCCGAACGGCTGGCTGGAGTTGAAGAAATCGAATGTGTCACCCCCGACCTCAACGGGGTGCCGCGCGGCAAGGTGATGACCGGCGAGGGCTTCCTCAGCGGCCGGCGCCTGCAGCTCGCCCGTGGCGTGCTGCTGCAATGCATCATGGGCGGCTACCCGCCGGCGCGCTTCTATGGCAGCGACGATGGCGACCTGGCGCTGGTCGCCGAGCCGACCCAGGTCCATCGCCTGCCCTGGAGCAACACTCCGCGCGCCTTCGCCATCTGCGATGCGCAGGAACTGGATGGCTCGCCGTCCGGGCTGTCCACCCGCGGCCTGCTCAAGCAGGTGGTGGCGCGCTACGCCGCCCACGGCTGGCAACCGGTGGTGGCCACCGAACTGGAATTCTTCGTCTTCGCCCCGAACACCGATCCCAACGAGCCGTTCCAGGCCCCGCTGGGGCCGGATGGCCGGCGCGAGCTGGGCTATTCGGCCTTCAGCGTGTCTTCCAACAACGGCCTGCGGCCGTTCTTCGAGGACGTCTACCGCTGCATGGATGCGCTGGGCCTGGTGCGCGACACCTTCATGCACGAGATGGGCACCAGCCAGTTCGAGATCAACTTCCTGCATGGCGACCCGGTCCTGCTGGCCGACCAGACCTTCCTGTTCAAGCACCTGCTCAAGGAGGTCGCGCTCAAGCACGGCCTGATCGTGGTGTGCATGGCCAAGCCGCTGGCGAAGACGCCGGGCAGCTCGATGCACATCCACCAGAGCATCGTCGAACTGGACGGCGGGCGAAACATCTTCAGCGAAGCCGATGGCGAGCCTTCCGCCGCGTTCCGCCACTTCATCGGCGGCCAGCAGGCCTGCCTGGCGGACTTCACGCCCTTCTTCGCGCCGCACGTGAACTCCTTCCAGCGCCTCTGCCATCCCTACGCATCGCCGAACAACGCCTGCTGGTCTCACGACAACCGCGCCGCCGGCCTGCGCATCCCGGCCAGCGGAGCCTCCGCGCGGCGCGTCGAGAATCGCCTGCCGGGCGCCGACGCCAACCCTTACCTGGCCATCGCCGCCAGCCTGGCCGCCGGACTCTACGGCCTGGAGCACGAACTGGAGCCGAGCCCGGCGATCCAGGGCGAGTTCGAGGTACCGGAGGAACTGACCCTGCCCTGCACCATGTACGATGCCCTGCGGCGCCTGAAAGGCAGCGCGCTGGCGCGCGAACTGTTCGGCAGCGAGTTCGTCGAAGGCTACGTGGCGACCAAGAGCATGGAGCTGACCAGCTTCTTCGACGAGATCAGCCCCTGGGAGCGTCGTGTCCTGGCAGCCCAGGCCTGATCCACCGTGGTACTTTCCTAGCCCTGTGTCACCCCCTGCCGCCTCGCGGCGGCAGGGTCGTGGTGTCGGGTGCCGGCTTCGGCATCCCGCGTCCTGTCCCGGGGCCTCCCCGGGACTCCAACGCTGTGCGAGCCGGGCAGTCCGCGAGCGGCGCCGGCTCCCTTGTACGGGACCGGAGGTCCGATGCGGCGGATTTTCTTCTCTTTTCGCGCTCTCTATTTCGCTACCCTGCTGATGCTCACCGGCTCCGGCCTGCTCAGCACCTACCTGGCGCTGCGCCTGGCGGCGGACAAGGTCGACGGCCTGTGGGTCGGCGCGCTGATGGCAGCCAACTACTTCGGCCTGGTGCTGGGCGGCAAGGTCGGTCACCGGCTGATCGCCCGGGTCGGCCACATCCGCGCCTACGTCGCCTGCGCCGGGGTGGTCACCGCCGCGGTCCTCGGCCATGGCCTGCTGCCCTGGCTGCCGGCGTGGATCGCCTTGCGCATGGTGATGGGCCTGGGCCTGATGTGCCAGTACATGGTGATCGAGAGCTGGCTCAACGAGCAGGCCGATGCCAGCCAGCGCGGCGCGGTGTTCGGCGGCTACATGGCGGCTTCCTACCTGGGCCTGGTGCTCGGCCAGATGATCCTGGTGGCGCATCCGCAACTGGGGCCGGAATTGCTGATGCTGGTGGCCTTCTGCTTCGCCCTGTGCCTGGTGCCGCTGGCCCTGACCCACAAGATCCACCCCGCGGCGCTGCGCCCGGCGCCGCTCGAACCGCGCTTCTTCATCCGCCGGGTGCCGCAGTCGCTGACCACCGTATTGGTCTCGGGGCTGGTGGTCGGCTCCTTCTATGGCCTGGCGCCGCTGTACGCCAACCAGTTGGGGCTGCCCAACGAGCAGGTCGGCCTGTACATGGGCGCCTGCATCTTCGCCGGGCTGCTGGTGCAGTGGCCGCTCGGCTGGCTGTCCGACCGTCGCGACCGCGCCTGGCTGATCCGCGCCTGCGCCATCCTGCTGTGCCTGTTCGCCTTGCCGCTGGCATTGTTGCAACAGATGCCACTGGCGTTGCTGCTGGCCCTGGGAATCGCCGCGAGCATGTTGCAGTTCACCCTCTATCCGCTGGCAGTGGCCTTTTCCAACGACCACGTGGAGACCGAGCGACGGGTTTCGCTAACGGCCATGCTGCTGGTGACCTTCGGCGTCGGCGCCTGCATCGGGCCGCTGGCGGCCGGCGCGCTGATGCGGCTGTTTGGCGCTAACATGCTATATGCGTTCGTCAGCGCCTGCGCGCTGATCCTGGTCTGGCGGGTCCATCCGGAGAAGGTCAGCGGCCTGCACCGGGTCGACGACGCGCCGCTGCACCACGTGCCGACCCCGGACAACATGACCAGCTCCCCGCTGGTCGCGGCGCTCGACCCGCGGGTAGACGAACAGGCGGTGCAGGAACAGATGGTCGATGGCGAGCCCGACGCGCCGCAGGCCGACGGCGCGATGCAGAACTGAATTCCGCTCGCCGCGGGAGCCGATAGGCAGGAGAGGTTGCGATGAGTCCGACGCTTTCCCTTCACCTGATGGTGCGCAACCTGCCGCCTGGGCAGCGGCGGCCGAAGATCGCCCAGGCCATCGGCGAGGAGAGCGCGGGACGCTTGCAGCGGGTATTGCTGGAACGCGCCCTGCGCCTGCCCGATCGCGGTTTCAGTGCCCGCATCCTCTGGTTCGACGACGATCTGGACAGCGATCTGCAGGCGCTGGCGGTGGCGTTGGGCTGGAGCCTGATGAGCCAGCCGGCCGGCGATCCCGGCGAGCGCATGCGGCGTATCGCGGCGCTAGGGTTGGCGGAAAGCGAGGCGGTACTGCTGATTCGGCACGACTGCCCGGTGCTGGACGGCGACTACCTGGAAGCGGCCTGCACCGCCCTGGGCCGCCACCAGGCGGTGCTGGGGCCGGTGGAGCGGGGCGGCTACGCGCTGCTCGGCCTGACCCGGGTCGACCCGCTGTTGTTCGAAGCGATGCCCTGGGGCGGAGACCGCCTGCTGGCGCTGACCTGCGAGCGTCTCCGGCAACTGGGCTGGGAGCATCACCTGCTGCCGGCGCTCTGGGACGTCGACCGTCCCGAGGACCTGCCGCGCCTGGCGGCGCTGGGAGTGGTCCTGTGAGACTCAGAACAGTTCGTCTTTCTCGAAGCGCCGGGCTTCGCGTTGCAACTGGTAGACGAAGCGATCCACCTGGCGCTGGGCGAGGCCGCTCATCTCGCTGAAGCGGACGCCGGCGAAGGTCGCGTCGAGCTTTTCGTCGAAACGCACGTGACGCAGTTCGATCGCGCTGCTGATCGCGCCCTGTGGCAACTGGGCGCTGAAGTCTTCGTAGATCTCGCCGGGATGCAGGCGTTCGGCGACATTGCCGGCGAAGCGCAGCTTGGCGCCGGTGGCGGAGATATCCAGCAGTTGTCCGCTCAGCGGCGCGCGGAGTTTCTCCCCGGCGATTTCCGCGGCGATCGGCTGGCTCTGCTTGATGCTGGCGCGGTAGGCGTTGCGGCGCTGGTGGTAGAGCACTTCGGCGGGAAGGGCGGCCCAGTAGCAGGGGACGCCGTCGTGTTCGCCGAACTGCACCGGGCGCTCGCATTCCCAGGCGATACGCACGCCTTCGTGGAAGGCTTCGACGCGAAACGCCTCGCCATTCTGCAGGAAACGTTCGCCGGTGTTGGGGAGAGTTCGTCCAGCGCGACCATCCCGCGGTCGCGGTCGATGTCCACCAGGAAGCTCTGGAAGCGCTGGTTGCGATCGGCAAAGGTGATCAGCAGGGAGTCGCGGCTATCCTGCAGCAGGCGCAGGTTGGCCTGGATTTCCACGGGGGCCTTGAGCACCTTCGGGGGTTGCGGCCCCGCTTCTTCGACGAACGGGTTGGGCACCTTCAATGCTCTCCTGGGGCACGAATGCCTCAATGATAGCACTGTGCCTTGATACGTGTGCTGGTCGGGTTCAGGCCTGGCTGAGCGGGCGTTGCCGGCTGCTCGAGGCGGTGCCGCCGCGGCTGTCGTACAGGCTAGGGGCGTCCTGGCCGCGGAGGATGTTCAGCAGGCTGCCGGTGGAAGCCTGGTTGGCGCGGATGATCCGCCCGTTGCGCAGGTTGGCCTGCTGGCAACGCTCCAGCAGTTCGCCCAGTTCGTCGCCGCGCGCCAGCAGCTCGGCGCCATCCGCGCGCTCGCGGGCGTAGCGGGCAAGGCCTTCGCGGTCGAGGGAAACGCCGGCTTCGCGGAGGATTTCCGCGCGGGCCCGGCCATTTCGCTCCAGTTGCTGCATCAGTGGCTGCTTGGCCCCGAGAAGCTGTTGCAGGACCGGCAGCTCGCGCCGTTCCAGGGCCTGGAATTCTTCGTCGACCAACTGCAGGAGTTGGCTGGCGTGGCCGATATCCTCGGCGAACAGATCGAGCAGGGTAGGGGAGTCAGGCATCTCGGGCTCGGGAGTTCATTCGGCGTCCAATGTCCTCCAGCGCGTCCTTCGAGGTCAGCGCTGGGATTCGAAGTCGAGCAGCTTGCTGGCAACACGCTCGCTGTCGACCTGATAAGTGCCATCGGCGATCGCTTGCTTGATCCGGGCAACCTTATCGTTGTCGACCACCGGCAGGGTCTGCAGCTGGTCCGTGACTTTCTGCATGTTCTGGGCGGTTTCGCTGATCTGCACCGACTCGCCGCTCTTCGGAGCGGAAGTCGCGGCCTGGCCTGCCTTGTCGGCGCCAGTGGCGTCGGGACGCCCCGCGGCGGTGCTGCCGGTACGGCCGGTGGTGGCTGGCGTGCTGCCGGGATTCAGCCGGTTGAAGTCGATGACCATGGTTGTAAACCTCGAAGGTATTGGACGCTTGCCTAGCTTTTCGGCGAAGGCTTGAAAAACTTTAGGACTTATTTTCGTGCGTCGTTTCCCAGTTTAGAGAAACCCGCCGGGGTAGCGCCAGCGCTACCGGCCACGGCTTTCCCTCTACATATTCACCTCGACCGTGCCGGGCTCTATCACGCGGGCCTTGATCACCCGCTGCGAGCGCAGGTTGCGCACGCGGATCTGCTGGCCCGGGGCGCCATCGGACAGCGCCTCGCCGGGCATCTTGACGTTGATGGTGGCGGTGCGCGCGAGGATCACCACCTGATCGCCCTTGCGCACGGCTTCGGCCTGCTCGAGGAAGACCGGCGCCAGCACCTGGTCGTTGACCACCGGTCGGCGCAGTTTCTGCCCGACGACGCGGGCCGGATCGGTCAGGTAGCCCTGGGTCAGCAGGCCGACGTCGCGCTCGACCAGGGCAATGTCGGCATCCTCCAGCACGTGCGCGCGCTTGAGCGGCTGCACCGCGACCACCACCTGGCGGAACAGTTTCACCTGCGCCGGCATGAAGATGGTCCAGGGCGCACTGCCTTCGCAACCGATGCGCACGGTGACCCTGCCGATCGGTTGTGCCGGACTTTCCTGGCTGAGCGTCAAGTCCCTGTCGCATTCGGCCAGGCGCAAGCGCGGGTCGACGCGATTGACCTGAATCTGGTAGCGCCCGTCGAGTCCGCTATTCTGCAGATATTCTTCTACCTTGAATTCAAGAAACCCCTGGGTGGAGCCGATAAGTACCTCGGGAGCGGTAAAACCCTGGGCCTGGCTGTTGTTAGCCGCGCACAGGTAGCCGAGCCCGAGCAAAACGGGTAAAAACCGTAGAGAAGTATGGCTACGGGCCATTATTCGTCGAAAAACTGTCGTTGCCTGTTTCATGCAACGGGTTAAGCAATGGTCGTGCCGGAGTCCGGTACGACCGTCTGAGGGGAGCGCCAATGGCCGGTGTTTTGGATTCAGTCAACCAGCGCACGCAGTTGGTCGGACAGAACCGTCTGGAGCTGCTTCTGTTCCGTCTGGACGGTAACCAGCTCTACGGCATCAACGTGTTCAAGGTGAAAGAGGTGTTGCAATGCCCGCGCCTGACGGTGATGCCCAAGTCCAGCCCGGTGGTGCGCGGGGTGGCGAACATCCGCGGAGGCACCATTCCGATCCTCGACCTGGCGCTGGCCACCGGCCGCCGCGGGTTGCAGGACCTGACCAACAGCTTCGCGATCATCACCGAGTACAACACCAAGGTGCAGGGCTTCCTGGTGCGCTCGGTGGAGCGCATCGTCAACATGAACTGGGAAGAGATCCATCCGCCACCCAAGGGCGCCGGCCGCGAGCATTACCTGACCGCGGTGACCCGGGTGGACAAGCAGTTGGTGGAAATCATCGACGTGGAAAAAGTGCTCGCGGAGGTCGCACCGACGTCCGAGGAAGTGTCCCACGGAGTGGTGGACGCCGAGACCCAGAGCCGCGCGGTGACCAAACGGGTGCTGGTGGTGGACGATTCGTCGGTGGCGCGCAAGCAGGTGACCCGTTGCCTGGAGGCGGTCGGCGTGGAAATGACCGCGCTCAACGACGGGCGCCAGGCCCTGGAGTACCTGCAGAACATGCTCGCCGAGGGACGGCGTCCGGAAGACGAGCTGCTGATGCTGATCTCCGACATCGAAATGCCGGAAATGGACGGTTATACCCTGACGGCGGAAATCCGTAGCGATCCCCGCCTGCAGAAACTGCACATTCTCTTGCATACTTCGTTGTCCGGGGTCTTCAACCAGGCGATGGTGAAGAAGGTCGGTGCGGACGACTTCCTCGCCAAGTTCCGTCCGGACGATCTGGCGGCGCGGGTGGTGGAGCGGATCAAGGCGGTGGACGCGGGCTGAGCGATCGGCCCTCGACAACAATGTGAATACGGGCGACCGGCTGCGTTC